>PUKL01000143.1 GCA_003552275.1 Mollicutes bacterium | reverse complement strand
GGCCCTCAACCATGCGCGTCTACCAATTCCGCCACACTCGCACTTGGTGGAGACTGGAGGACTCGAACCTCCGACCCCTTGCACGTCAAGCAAGTGCTCTCCCGCTGAGCTAAGCCTCCTCGTGGGTCGCATACGATTATACCACCACCGCTCTTGTCAAGTCAAGGTGGTCGGAGGAGAAAATCCTCTTGTGCGAATGGACGGACAAACCGCTTTCGACTTTTCTTGATATTTCGTCGGAAAACAAGAAAAAATGGTAAAATGGACTTACGGCAATCACCCCAATCTAAGGAGGACAAGCATGATCGATTTCCCGAAACATCTCTATACCGATGTCCGTGTCGAAGAAGTCGTCGATACGCGCATCCGTTTCAAACGGGGGAAACTGCGTGAACAGAAAACCCGCCGCAACAAAGGCGCTTTCATTCGCGTTTTCGACGGGAAGCGCTGGTATTACGGCGCCGTCACCGATCTGGCGAGGCTTCAACGCCACGTGGACGGCATCGCCGCCATGGCCACGCCGACCGAAGGTATCGAAAACCACCCCGTCGTCAAGGCGATGGAGGTGCACAAGAGCGAAGATTTGGATTTCGAAAAAGACTCCGTGACGAAGGTCCCCATCGAGAGCAAACGACAAGTGGTCGAGGGGATCCTCACACTCACGGACGACAAGGCGATCGTGAACACCGACGCCTTCTATGCCGACAAACGGACGGTGAAAAAGTTCCACTCCTCCAAAGGCGCCGCCATCACTTTCGACATGGAGACCGCCGGTGTCAATCTGACCATGGACATCGCCCACGGAGAGAAAAAGGACCGCATGAACGTCTCGAAAGCCACAAACAATTTCAAGGACCTTGAAGATATCGAGGACTACTTCGCCGCGGAGATCGCAAAGAATGTCGATTATGTCAAACGGGCGGTGCCGGCCGAGTCCGGTGAGTACCCAATCCTCCTCAGTCCGCTCGCCACCGGCATTTTCACTCATGAAAGCTTCGGCCACAAGAGCGAAGCCGACTTCATGATCGGTGACGAGACCATGAAGAAAGAATGGAGCATCGGCAAGGAAATCGGGCCCGAGACCCTTTCCATCATCGATGACGGCAATGTGGCGGGAAGCGGCTTCACTCCCTATGACGACGAGGGCTCGGCCGCCAAAAAGACCTATCTCATCAAAACGGGGAAACTGGCGGGAAGACTACACAGCGCCCAAACGAGCGCCGCACTCCAAGAAGAATTGACAGGCAACGCCCGGGCCGTCGACTTCACCTTCGAACCCATCGTGCGCATGACGACGACCTACATCGAAAAGGGCGAGACTCCCTTGGAAGAAATCATCCGCGGCATCGACAAAGGCTATTTCATCGACACCGTCAAGCACGGTTCCGGCATGAGCACTTTCACGCTCGCTCCCGCCAGGGCCTACAGGATCGAAAAAGGCGAGATCAAGGAGCCCGTGCGGATCAGCGTCGTCACCGGCAGCGTCTTCGAGACGCTCACCCACGTCGAGAAACTGAGTTCGGAGTTCGAGCTCCTCTCCTTCGTGGGCGGCGGCTGCGGCAAGATGGAACAATTCCCCCTGCCGGTCGGTTTCGGGGGACCCTATACACTCGTGAGCAAGCTCAAGGTACAATAGGAGGTAGCACAGATGAAAAAAGAGACCGTCACGATCCAAAACATCGAAACCGCAGTGCGGGTGCAGGACTCGCAAATCGCCGCCATCCGGAAGAAGGACATCGTCAAAAAGGCGGTGCGCGTCTATGACAAGGGTCTGATCGGCATCGGCGGCGCCGTGGGCGACATCGGCTGGCAAACCTTGGAAAAGAACGCCGTCGAGGATCTGGCAAGCGACATCGCCTACCCGTTCACACTGGAGGCAGACAGAAAAGACCATCGCGACTACCGGCGGAAAAGCTACACCGACGAAGGTCTGCAGATGGCGATGGAGAAAGTCCTCTCGAACCTGAGGGAGAAGTTTCCTTCCCTTCGTTTCGGTCAAGGGTTGAACCAAAAAGAGACCCTCTACCGGATGGAGAACACCGAGGGGCTCGACCTCAGCTACCGCGACATCCACACGGAGCTCTTCCTCCTCGTCAAGGAGAAAGAGAGCGCCGGCCTTTTCGACAACATGATCCTCTATTACGGCAGAGATTTCGACCCGGACCGCTTTTTGACGTATGCGGAAGACTTCTTCGGCGCTTATGCCAACGAAGCCTCGCTCCCCGAAGGCGACAAAGTTCCCGTCTTCTTCCTCATGAACGACAATCTGAACGCCTTCTTGAACCGGGCCCTCTCCGGCGAGGCCTACGCGAACAAGAGTTCGATCCTCGCCGGCAAGCTCGGCAAGAAGATTTTCAACGACAAGATCACCATCGAACAGAATCGCGACCCCGAACGGACGTTCGAGCCCTTCTTCGACACCGAGGGGGTCGTGAAGCCTGCCGATTCCGTCGAACTCGTGAAGGACGGCAAGCTCGTGAACGTCTTCACCGACAAGCGGACGGCCGCCGAAGAGAACCTCGAGCACACCGGGGCGGCCGGCGGGGGGTATGACGATGTGCCCTCGCTCTCACGGGCCCCTTTGCGTTTTGCGACGGATACCAAAGACATCAAGAAGACCCTCGGCGACAAGCCGGCCGTCCTCGTCATCGTGAGTGGGGGCGGTGAGTTCACGGCCGATGGGAAGTACGGGGCTCCGGTCCAGTGTTCCTACCTATTCGACGGTAAGAAGCTGCTCGGAAGACTCCCCGAATTCACATTGCAAAGCGAATTCTTCGACATGCTCGGCAAGGACTACATCGGCACTTTCGCGACCGATGTGGTCCCCTACACCGACAAACCGAGACTGCAGGGCTTCCGCATGCGGATCGTCCGTTGACTTGAAGACCCCGGCACAATTGCCGGGGGCTTTTCTTTCATAGAAGGTGTTCGCGATGATGGACGATGTGGACCCCTTCTTCGGGGTTTTCGCTTCTTTCCGCCGTATAGAGCCGGATGCCCTCTTCCTGGCGTGTTTTCACGGGGATGTCCCCTGTTTTTGTACGGTAGGGCAAGGGGGTGGGTGTTTCTTGCACGAAGCGAGTGTGTCTTTCGAGCCTGCCGGCGATGAAATCGCGGCTGATGAGGGGCAAATCCTGAAAGAGGCGGGGGAGGTCGGCAACGAGACTCGCATCGATCTCGAAGCCGAGCGAGTTCCTGCCGAGGATCGCGGCGGCCTCCATCGTCGTGCCCGTGCCGAGAAAGGGGTCGAGCACGATGTCTTCCTGCACGGAATACATGCGGATGAGGCGCAAGGGGATCTCCAAGGGGAAGGCGGCGCTCCTTGCCCGGTTTTTGCCGGCGAGCAACTGTTTTTTCCCGCCCACTTCCCAAAAGCTCGCAAAGAACCGGTTGCGCTCTTCGTAGAACAAGGCGCTCTCTTCGCGGCGGCGCCGCTCTTCGGCGGTGGTGAAAGTGCGCGGCGCGCCCTTGCGGAAGATGAGGATCTGTTCGTGTTCGAGGGTCACATAGGCGTTCACGGGCAACATGCCGGAGCCCAGAAACTTGTTCGGGGCGTTGGTGGGCTTCTTCCAGATGACCGAAGGGAGGGCGGAAAAGCCCAAAGAGAGCATCTTCTCCGTGATGCGGGCGGCGTTCGGGTGCAGTTGGAAACGACCCGCCATGCTTCTGGTGGCGTCACCGACGTTCACACAGACGATGCCGCCTTCTTTCATCACGCGGAAGAGTTCTTCCCAGACGGCATCGAGAGACTCGTGCATGCGAGAGAACGCCTTGTTAGCGTCGCCCTCGTCCAAGGCGCGCGCGATGGCGGGGTCGGTAGCGGAAAAGGTCGCATCCCACATCTCGATCATGGGGTAGGGGGGCGAGGTCACGACCAGATCGACACTGCAGTCGGACAGGTTCTCCATGTTCTGTGCGGAACGGATGTGGACCTCGTGACGGGTCTCGATGATGATCACCCCTTCTT
>PUKL01000017.1 GCA_003552275.1 Mollicutes bacterium | reverse complement strand
TGTAGTCCGAAAGGAGGGCGGCGATGCCCTCGTCGTAACCGTCGAGCAGGGCGAGATAGGTCTCGGGGTTGATCAATCGCTTCGTGTCGTGCTGGGTGTGGATGTCGGCGAGACGACGGGTGATCTTCCGCAACTCCGCCAAGGTCACGACTTCGCCGTTCACTTTGATGAGGTTGCCTTTCTCCCTGCTCACGCGACGTTTGATCAAGAGCCCGTCTTCGTCGAGGGCGATACCCTGTTCGGTGAGGACTTCCTCCACCGCCGCGTTGAGAGGGGAGAACAGGCCGCTGACTTCGGCGCTCTCGGCCCCGGTGCGGATGATCTCCTTGTCGGCCCGGTCGCCGAGCAGAAGGCCGATCGCACCGATCAGGAGGCTCTTGCCCGCGCCGGTCTCGCCCGTGAGGACACTCATGCCGTCTTCGAAAGAGACCTCGAGTCCCTCGAGGATGGCGAAATTCTTGACGACCAGGTGTCTCAACATATCGTTTCCCCCTCTTCTGCGAGGTTTTTGGTGATGATCGCCACGAGATCGTCGACGGTGGCGGCCGGCTGGTCACGGTCGATATGGACGAAGATCTCGCGGTTGGCCTTCTTCTCTTGCCGGGGTGAGAGTATGGCATTGACGGGGCTAAGACCCTCGTCGACCAACGTCTCGAGATAGTCGGTGAAGGTCGCTAAAAGAGCGGATTCGCTCTTGACGATGCCGGAACGGTTCGTCTTCGCCCCTTCGAACTGCGGTTTGAAGAGGACGACCGCGACGACATCGGGGAACATGTCGTGCATATGGCGAAGCAAGGGGAGGCTCGATGTGAAGCTGACATCCATCACGACGAGCTCCACCCCGGGGAAATCTTCGGGAATCGTATCGAGAAAGTTCGTGTTCTCGCGCAAGACGACACGGTCGTCCCGCTTCAGTTCGTTGACTAACTGGTCGCGGCCGACATCGACGGCATAGACCTTCTTCGCGCCGCCGCGCAATACACAGTCGGTGAATCCTCCCGACGAGGAGCCGACATCGAGCACGATCCTCCCTCGGGGATCGATACCGAAAAACCCGAGGGCTCTTGCGAGCTTCACACCGCCGAAAGACACATAGGGTGTGCGGAAAGATTTTGTCTGCACACGGTCCGTCTCCTTCACTTCGAAAGAGGGTTTCTTGACCGTCTTTCCGTTGACGAGGATGTTTCCCGCTTTGATCTCTTGGCGCGCATGGTGGCGGGAACGAAAACCCATCCTTTCGCGAAGGTGGATGTCAAGACGCATCGCGGAGCCTCTTCACGGTCGCGATGACGCTGTCGGCGTCGAGGTTTTCACGCACGAGGATCTCCTTGCGGCTTCCTTGTCCGACATACATGTCGTTGAACCCCATGGCGCGAAAACGGCGGGGTGTCCTGTTTCTCGCGGCCAGATGGCTGAGGATGCGTTCACCGAGTCCGCCCGGGAGGG
Organism: Mollicutes bacterium; assembly: GCA_003552275.1. Taxonomy (GTDB): domain Bacteria; phylum Bacillota_I; class Bacilli_A; order Izemoplasmatales; family Izemoplasmataceae; genus T1SED10-81. The sequence continues at coordinate 2,626 of PUKL01000017.1, read as the reverse complement.
TCGATTCCTCATGCACGACAACGGTCTTGTCGGTGTCGACGCTTTGCAGGAGGTCTTCGTCGAGCGGTTTCAGATAGCGGGCGTCGAGCAAGCGGATGGAGAGCCCCGAGGCCATGATCCTCTTTTCGAGTTCGTTCACCATCTCGCCGAAGGCGATGACGGTGGCCTCGTTCCCGGGCAGGATCTCTTCCCAGGAAGGGGGTGTGGTTTCGTCTTCGTCGAGCCATGATTCCTCGAAACGGACCTCCATCTTCGGATAGCGCACGAAAAAGGGGCCTCCCTCGTGGGTGAACGCGTGGCGGAGGATGCGCGTCAGTTCGCGGGCGTTCCGCGGATGGGCGATGGTCACATGCGGGATGTGGGTGAGCATGGGGATGTCGTAGATGCCTTGGTGCGTCTCGCCGTCGCCACCGACGACGCCGCTTCTGTCGACGCCGAAGACGACCGGCGCTTTCTGGCGGGCCACGTCATGGAGGACTTGGTCATAAGCCCGCTGCAGGAAGGTCGAATAGATGGAAACGAAAGGTCGCACGCCCGCAAGAGCGAGCGAACCCGCGAGCGTGACCGCCGTCGCTTCGGCGATCCCCGTGTCGATGAACTTATCGGGGTGGCGTTCACGGAAATCCGTGAGCGCCGAGCCCTCGGTCATCGCCGGAGTGAGGACATAGAACGCCTCGTTCTTTCCGGCGTGATCATCCAGATACCGGGCGACAATCGCCGAATAGGACCGTGTGTCGTCGCCGAGGGGTTTCTTGAATGTCCCGTTGCCGATATCGAAAGGCGGCACACCGTGCCAGCGACCGCGGTTGTCCTCCTCGGCGGGAGGATAACCCTTGCCCTTTTTCGTCCGGACATGGATGACGGTCGGCTCGGGGTTCTTCTTCACCACCTCGAAAGCCTTGCATAAGCTTTTCAGGTCGTGGCCGTCGAGCGGGCCGAAATAGCGGTAACCGAGTGATTCGAAGTATGTCGTGCCCGTGAGGAAACCCTTCACGCGTTTTTCGATCTTCGTTGTCAGTTTGCGGAGGAAGCGGGGCACCAACTTCGCCGCCCGGCGACGGAATGAACGGTAACTCCTCTTCATCCGCAATTTCGTCATCATCCTAGCCAGATGGCCCACGTTCTCGCTGATCGACATCTCGTTGTCGTTCAGGATGATGACGGGATTCAATTCGGGATGATGGCCGAGGAAGTTCAACGATTCGAGCGCCATGCCGTTCGCCAGAGCGCCATCACCGATGACGGCGACCACGTGTCCGATGTCTCGGTTGTGTCGCTTTGCGAAGAGCATCCCCGCCGCCGCCGCGAGGCTCGTCGAGGAATGGCCGGCTTCGAACACGTCATGGACGCTCTCGTCGCGCTTCAAGAAACCGGATAGTCCATCGATTTTCCTTAGACGCGGAAAATCACCGGCCCGTCCGGTGAGAATCTTGTGTACATAACCTTGGTGGCCCACATCGAAGACGAGTCTGTCTTTTGGGGAATCGAACATCCGGTGGAGGGCGATGGTGAGTTCGACCACACCGAGGTTGCTGGAGAGGTGACCCCCGGTCTTGGCGACATTCTCGATGAGGAAGGTCCTGATCTCGGAGGCGAGTTCGACGCATTCCGGAACGGTCGCGGACTTCAGGAAGGACGGATCCTTGATTTCGTAGAGATTCATGCGTGATTACTCCCCGTCTTCTTCGTCCGGGGTTTCGAAATCGACCTCTCCACTGTCTTCCATTTTCTTCGTCAGGGCCTTCTCGGCGTTTTCGAGGAGGTTGTGGCAATGTTTGGCGAGCTTTGTGCCTTCCTCGTACTTCTTCACGGCCTGCTCCAAGGGGAGTTCGCCGCTTTCGAGTTCCTTGACGATGCCCTCGAGTTTCTCCAGGGCCTCTTCGAATGATTGCTTATCCATCTCTATCCTTCTCCTTCTTGTTCAACACTTCGACATCGATCGAGCCGTCGAAGAACTCCATCTCCAGACGATCGCCCTTGTCGACCATGTGCACACTTTTTATGATTTCACCCTTCTTCTTGGCCAGGGTGTAGCCTTTCTCCATCAAGCGCTTCGGATCCACGAAGGGAAGTTTGTCTCTCGATAGGGAAAGAGCGCGCCGCTTGTCGGAAAGCAGAGTGGAGAACGACCGGAAGAGGTTCTTTTCGAGTTGACGGAGATTCTTCTTGGCTTCCAGCGTCTTCTGGGCTGGTGAAAGGATCCTCAACTTGTCCCGGAGATATTCGAGTTTGCGTTCGAAAGGCATCAAAATCCGGGCGGGGTCCTTCATGACATAGCGGTCGTGCAACTCTTCCACCGTTTCCTTCTTCCTCTCGATCAAGCGTTGCAGATTGTCATAGAGCGAGCCCTTCATCTTTTCGATGTCGCGATGGAGGGCTTTTTGGTCGGGCACGGCGATCTCGGCCGCCCCCGAGGGGGTGGGGGCTCGCTTGTCCGCCACAAAATCGGCGATGGTGAAGTCGGTCTCGTGACCGACGGCGCTGATCACGGGAATGGGACATTGATAGATGGCTTCGGCCACCATCTCTTCGTTGAAGGCCCAAAGATCCTCGATGCTGCCGCCGCCGCGGCCGAGGATGATGACATCGTTATCGGGGTTGGCGCCGGCTTTTTGCAGGTTGTCGC
>PUKL01000053.1 GCA_003552275.1 Mollicutes bacterium | reverse complement strand
TCGACCTTGCCTTCTTCGAGGCTCCGTCCGAGCACGATCCGGTAGGGGATGCCGATGAGATCCGCATCTTTGAACTTGACACCGGGGCGCTCACTTCTGTCATCCACGAGAACTTCGTATTGGGAGGAGAGTTCTTCTTCCAAAGCCTCCGCTTTTGCGATGTGTTCATCGGCGAGCGGCAGGATGTGGATGTCGAAGGGACGGATCTCTTCGGGCCAGAGGATGCTCTCTTCATCGCTGTGCTGTTCGACGGCCGCCATGAGGGTGCGACTGATCCCGATACCGTAACAACCCATCTGGGCCGGATGTCTTTTGCCGTCACGCCCGGTGAAAAGGGCGTTCATGCTATGGGAATACTTGGTCCCGAGTTTGAAGATGTTGCCGACCTCGATTCCTTTCGCGGTCTCGATCCGGCCGCCGCATTCGGGACAGGGGTCTCCCGTCTTCAGGCCGCTGAAATCTTGGTTGGCCGCATAAGAACACTCCGTGCAATAGGAGATCGTATCCTCGCCCACCTCACTCATCACCATGAACTCATGGGCGACGTCACCACCGATCTGGCCGGTGTCGGAGCTGACGATACGGGTCGCGAGCCCCATCCGCTCGAAGATCACGGTGTAGGCTTCTTTCATGATCTCATACCAGCGGTCGAGATCCTCTTCGTCCTCACTGAAAGTGTAGAGGTCCTTCATGACGAACTCCCGGCCGCGCATGAGACCGAACCGGGGGCGGAGCTCGTCCCGGTACTTGGTCTGGATCTGATACAGGGCCAGCGGGAGTTTCTTGTAAGAATCCAGATGGTCGCGGACGATCGCCGTGATCACTTCCTCGTGGGTCGGACCGAGGCAGAAATCACGTTCCTTGCGGTCTTTCAACCGCATGAGCTCGGGTCCGTAGTCGCTCCAACGTCCCGATTCGTCCCAGAGGTCTCTCGGCTGCAAGGCCGGCATGAGCAATTCACTGCAGCCGCGTTTGTCGTGTTCTTCACGGACGATTTGCTCGATGCGCCGCATCACTCTTTGTCCCAAAGGGAGATACGAGTAGATGCCCGCCGCGGCGGGCTTGACGAGGCCCGCACGAGAAAGGAGGCGATGACTCTTCACTTCCGCGTCTTTCGGCGCTTCTTTCATGGTGGGGATGAAAAAGAGCGTCTGTTTCATGACGAACACCTCTATCCTATATTCAGTAGTCGCAAGATATCATTGTATGTGACATAGATGATGAGACCGATGAGCAAGAAGAACATGATGAGATGGAGATAGTTCTCGATGGTCTTGTTGGGCTTGCGTCTGGTGACGGCTTCATAACCCAAGAACACGATTCTTCCTCCGTCCAGGGCGGGAATGGGCAAGAGGTTCAAAATGGCGAGATTGACACTGAGGAGCCCCACCCAGTTGACGAGGGTGATGAACCCCGCTTGGATGACATCGGCGGTGATGGCGGCGATACCGACAGGTCCCGCGAGATCACCCACACCGGCGACACCGGTGAAGAGGAGCCTGAGGGTGCCGATGACCATCATGACCGATTGTGCCATGAAGGCGAGGGCGCGGGGGAAGCTTGAAAAGAACGCGAACTCGGTCGGACGCGAAACGCCCATGGAGACATTGAGCGCGGGCACATCTTGGATGTTCAGGATTTCCGGCGGATAAGGGGTGATCTCCAAGAGGAGCTCTTCGTCGTCCCGGAGGACTTCAAGCGTGTAGGTCTTCTCTCGCCAGTCGGCGTCGGGGCCGTAATCGGCTTCGACATGGTCGATGAACGTCTGCCAGTCGTCTATCGCGATGCCGTCGACGGCAAGCAGGACATCGCCCCTCTTGAGTCCCTCACCCTGTTCGCGCGTACAGCCTTCCGTCATGACGGCGCCCGCGGCAGGGCTGTTTTCGGCGATGCGACCCACCCGGACGACATCGGCGTCGAAGGTTTCATCGTCACCGTAAAGGTCGTGGAACTCTTTTTCGGTCATGTTGCGGAAACCGAGGGCGTTGAAAGCGAGAAGGGGTACGATCTCGAGACTCTTCTCTTCTCCCTCACGCATGACGACGATCTCCCAAGTGCGCTCGCCCCGCATGTTCCGCAGCATGGATGTGAACTCTCCCCAGTCGGCCGGTTCACCTCCATGAACGCCTTCGACACGCAACACTTCATCTCCGGGAAGGAACACGCCGTCGGCGGGTGCGCCTTCCTGGATGTGACCGATCTCGAGCGTGTCCCGGGGGACACCGATCATGAAGCCGAGCAACAGGAACAATAGAAACGCCAACACGAGATTCATGAACGGGCCGGCGAAAATCGTCTTGAACCGGGCGGGGAGGCTTTTCGAATCGAAGCTCCGATCATAGGGAGCGATCCGCATCCGTTTCTTGGTCATGACATAGTAGGCCTCTTGGGCGAGAGGTTCCCCGTTCAGATGCATGTGTCCATCGTCTCTTCCCTTCAAATCGTACGATTCGACGGTCACCTCTTCGGCATCCGGGAAACGGGGGTCGTTGACGGATAGGATGATCTGGTCGATCTCATCCTTGTCGTTCTTCGTCACCAGCACTTTCTGGTCCTTCTTCAGGAAGTCTTCGTTCACTTCCTCGCCGGCCATCATGACAAACCCACCGATCGGTATGAGACGCAGACTGTAGACGGTCTCGCCTTTGCGTCTGCTGAAAACGATCGGCCCCATGCCGATGGCGAACTCGTGACAAAGGATGCCGGCGCGCTTGGCCATGACGAAATGTCCGAGTTCATGGACGAAGATCACCACGCCGAGGACCAGGATGAAACCGATAATATAGATCATTTTGTCTTCACCTTCTGTTTGACGATATCTTCTATGAACTTCCGCACCTTTTGATCATGTGCGAGGATTTTCTTCAGAGTCAGGTGGTTGTCGTTTTGGAAATGGTCGAGCGCTTTCTTGATGAGGGTCTCAATCTCGTTGAAGGAGATCTTTTCCGCCAAGAAAAGTCCCACGGCCGCTTCATTCGCGGCATTCAACGTGACGGTGTGGAGTCCGCCCCTTTTCGCCACGGCGAGACCGAGGTCGAAAAGCGGATAGCGTTCGTGATCGATCGGGTCGAAATGGAGGGTTCCCATCCTGGCAAGGTCGAAGAGGCTTCTGTAGGGCTTTCTCTCTTCTCCTTGCAAGGCGGTGAGAATCGGAATGTGCATGTCGGCGGCTCCCATGTGGGCGTGCACGTTTCCATCCTTGAAATGGACGAGGGCGTGCACCACGCTTTCCTTGTGCAGGATCGCTTCGATCCTTTCATACGGTATGTCGAAAAGATGATGGGCTTCGATCACTTCGAAGACCTTGTTCATCATGGTGGCCGAATCGATCGTGATTTTCGCCCCCATTTGCCAATTCGGATGTTTCAGTGCGTCTTTCGGTGTCACTGCGGCGAGTTCGTCTTTTCCGAGGTGACGAAGACTGCCCCCGCTGGCTGTGATGACGAGTTTCTCGACATCCTCGATGCGGTTTCCGGCGAGAATTTCGGCCAAGGCCGAGTGTTCGCTGTCGATGGGGATGATGCGAGCTTCGGTCTTTTTCATGGCCTTTTTGATGAGTTCGCCACCGACGACCAGCGATTCCTTGTTTGCGAGCAGGACATCTTTTCCGCTCTCCACGGCGGCAAGCGTCGGTGTGAGACCGGCACTGCCCACAAGGGCGTTCACGAGCACGGCATCCCGACCGTCTCTGGCGACGGTCTCGAGCCCTCCCTCCTCGAGGGAGATGAATGTGGTTTCCGGAAGGGCCTTCTCGATGGTCGAACGATGTTTGGCGGCCATGACGATAGTATCGAGATCATGCCGTTTGCCGATTTCGACAATTTTCGACACACTGTCGCGGGCACTCACGGCCGTGAGTCGGAAATCATGAGGGAACTCCTCGATGATATCCACGGTCTGGGTGCCGATACTGCCGGTGGCGCCGAGAAGTTGGACTTCTTTCATGATCAGAGCACCCCGGTCGCAAAGAGGACGACTGTGAACAACAAGGCCGCGAACAACGTGGAGTCAAAGCGATCCAAAAGACCACCGTGACCGGGAAAGAGATTGGAGAAATCCTTGGCCCCGTGAGCCCGTTTGATACGGGAAGCGGCCAGGTCTCC
>PUKL01000014.1 GCA_003552275.1 Mollicutes bacterium | reverse complement strand
GCATCCTCATCAGCGACTATCTCGAAATCGGCGGCCTGGGCGCCACGCTTTTCAATGTCGCCACGATCCTCCTCATCAACGTCATCATGATAAGCGTTTTGAAGACGAGAATGAGCGGACCCGTTTTCGCCGGTATTCTGACCATCGCCGGCTTTTCTTTCTTCGGCAAGAACATCTTCAACACCATTCCCATCTATATCGGCATCTATATCTTTGCCCGCATGCAGAAACTCGACTTCAAATCCTTCCTCATCGTCGTGCTGTTTTCGACCGGGATCTCGCCGATCGTCAGTTTCATGATTTTCGGCATCGACTGGGCGGGATGGTTCGGTATCTCCGTGTTTTGGAACTATTGGATCGGGGTTCCTGCGGGTGTCCTCGTCGGTCTTTTCACGGGGTTCGTGCTGCCGGCGCTCTCGGCGCATACCATCCGCTTCCACAAGGGTTACAACCTCTATAACATCGGCTTCGCCATGGGTGTCCTCTCGATGTTCTTTTCCGCTCTGCTCAGGAGTTTCCGGGCCGTCGACCTCGACCAGGGCGGGCCCACGAGCGAAGCGTATCATACAGAACTCATGGTTTTGACAATCGTTTTGTCTTTGATTTTCATCGCCATCGCCTATATCAACGACCGAGAGGTCCACAAGAAATATCTCGGACTCATGAAATCATCGGGACGGCTCGTCTCGGATTTCATCCGGGATTACGGCCGTAGCGTCTCAATGTTGAATGTCGGGGTCATGGGGCTCATCTGCGTGGTTGTCCTCTGGATTCTCGGCTTCGAGATCAACGGGCCGATGATGGGCGCCATCCTCACGGTGATGGGCTTCGGCGCTTTCGGTAAACATCCCAGGAACTGTCTTCCGGTGATGTTCGGGGCCTATCTCGCGGTCGTCCTTACCGATTACACGTTCGACGGTGTCGGCATGATGATCGCCATCCTCTTCGTGACGGCCGCTTCCCCCATCGCCGGCCGTTACGGAATCCTCATCGGTATTTTGGCCGGATTCATCCATGTGGTCATCACCCCGCTCGCCCTCGTGTTCCAAGAAGGCGGATTCAACCTTTATAACAACGGGTTCGCCGCGGGCTTCGTGGCGGCCTTGATGGTCCCGTTTTTGGAGGCCTTGACCAAGAAGAACAATGAGGAGGAAGAGGAATGAAGAAACAAGAAATCCGCATTCTCACGATGATCATCCGGGAATTGAGCCTGGTCATGTTGATGCACAACCATGACAAATTCTCCGTCACACTCGAAAAAGGCTCCAAAGAGACCCGGTTCATCTTGAAGACCGATCCTTTGGAAAAAGACTTGCTGGAGCGGATGAAAGAAAAAGTGAACCGGGAAAGGGAAATCGAAGTGGAGACCTATGGATGGGAGCTTGTCGGCGATGTCGACAAACAGAGCGAGTTCGAGATTCTCGGCTTGTTGATCGATTATATGGAGATTGAAGAGACGGCGGGAGAAATGGTCTTGACGTTCGTCAGAAAGAGCATGTATAGAGAGTGACAATGCCATCTCAACCTGCACGGTTGAGATGACGGACACGACGTAGTCACTACAACGAAAGAGAGGACGATTCCATATGGGTCCGAGCCTTGTGCAAAGACGGCGCCCGGGAACCGTCCTTTTTTCTCATGTCATTTTACCCGTGTTGCACGGCAAGTTCTCCGGGAGGGCGACGACCTTTACGAAAGGAGGAAGACGGGACAGAATGAAAACAAGGAAGGGGATTCTCCCGAATTGTGTTCTCCGGAGCGAAGAACGCATCTCGAAAAATAGGGACGAGTCCCGCATCGCCGATGTGAGAGGCAGCTCATCTCAAGGAGGTGCGGAAAACGTGGATTCCAAGCGAGTCACCCGAGAGGAAAAGAGCTTCCTTGCGAAGATGGAAAGAACAATCAACGCCGAAGCGGACATCAGAACGGCATTCGCCGCGGCTTTGCTAATCTTATACGGTTTCTTGCCGGTCCCGATCATCCGCGAGTGTCCGCTCATCTCGGCCTTCGTCCTGGCCCTGAAGGCAATGAGAACAGATCGAGGACTGTTGCATAACCTTGCCGCTTTTATTCTCGTCATCTCCGGCGTCGTCATGCTCATCACGGCCATCTTGTGGATAGAGATCGTCTTTTGATGCTCCAACTTGTTGAAAAAAGGACACCCCGACCATGGTCGGGGTCTCCTTTTGCTTCCGGCATGACTCAATCTTCTTCTTGAAGGATGATACCCACTTTTGCCAGAGCGGCCTTGGCTTCTTCGTAGTCAATACCCTTCAGTTTGCAGCCTTTTTTCAGCGTCATGAAACGCCCCACCGTGTTAAGCATTCCGGGTCTTTGTATGTCGCGAAAGCCCAGATCCACCATGATGTGCAGCGCTTCGGGAAACCGTTTCACCAGTTCGTGGACGGACACATCCTCCCGTATGGTCTTCATGAGACCACCTCCGATCGGAGTATAGCCGAAAAGTCGACCGGCATCCATTGGGATGCGATTGTTTTTTCTGCCGAGGGAGAATCTTGCGGAATGTTTCGTGACGCAAGGGAAAGTGGTGGACAGAAGGCCGTTTTCTCCTTACAATGATAGTGAGAGGTCATCGTCAATCTGAGAGGGTCACGGTACCGCTATGCATCGACACGCACCGAAAATCGATGTGACCCTTATACGTCCAAGAGGGGATTTGACCGCCTATGCCCAATATCAGACGAATCATGATGCTCGCTCTGTTTTTGTTGTTTTTGGTGTCCGGCGCTACCGTCGGCTATATGATCCTGCTTGACCTCAGCTTCGTGGATGCCCTCTATATGACCGTCATCACCATCTCCACCGTGGGCTATACCGAAGTGGCCGAGATGACAAAAGCCGCGCAGATCTTTTCCATCTTTGTCATCGTGACGAGCGTCGGAACGGTGGGTTTTGTCATCTCGAGAATCGGGGCGTTTTTCACAAGCGGCCACATGAACGAAATCTGGAGGCGAAACAGAATGGAAAAGAATATCGAACACATGAAAGGCCATTATATCATCGCCGGATCGGGCGAGACCGGACTCTACATCATCCAGCAGTTCCAGGCCCGGGGTGTGCCCTTTCTCGTCATCGAGAAGGACCCCGAAGTCCTCGAAGAACTGAAAGAGGTCGAAGTCGACTACATCCACGGGGATGCCACCCATGAGGACGTGTTGCGGCGCGCTCACATCGACCGGGCGAAGGGGCTTGTCGCGACGCTTTCCAAAGACGCCGACAATGTCTTTGTCGTACTCACGGCCCGGCAGATGAACGAGAATCTGCATATCGTCGCGCGAGCCATCGACAAGAACGCTCACCCGAAGCTCAAGCGGGCCGGGGCGAACTACACGGTCTCTCCGAACGAGATCGGCGGCCGGAAGATGGCCGCGATGATGTTGAAGCCTTCGACGACCTATTTCATGGAAAGCATCATCCATACCGAAGACATCACGCTGGAGCTCGAAGAAATCGAGATTTTCCCCAAATCCCAGCTTTGCCACAAGAAACTCAAAGAAGCGCGCATTTCGGACAAGACCGGCCTCATCGTCTTGGCGATAAAACATGACAAGGATGAGAAGTTCCGTTTCAATCCCCACGCCGAGGAGACTTTGCAGCCCCATGACAAGATCATCGTGATCGGACAGCAAGACCAGATCGAGACGTTGAAAGACCTCGCCAGAGAGCAGGTGGAATAGATGCTCGATGACCCGTTGCCGACCATGGTCGACAGGGGGTCTTTTTCGGTTCCGCAGTTGCCGGACCTAAACAATGATAGACCAAATCCAAACGAACGGGAGGCCAATCATGGCAGAACTACTCATCGTTCTGAACAAGGACGAAGACACCCTATCTTTCGTAGACTTGGAACAAGCAAGCATCGTCAAGACCATCGAGACCGACCACAATCCCCACGAGATTGCCGTCGCTCCGGATAAGAAACATGCGTTTGTGACTTGTTCCTTGGGGAACACGGTCGATGTGATCGACATCGAAAGTATGGAGATCGCCGAGAGGATCACGGACGAGGATTTCTCCTTTCCGCACGGGGTGGGGGTGAGTAAGAAGGGAAAACTCTACATCGCCTCCACCAAAAGCAGCATGATCCACATCTTCGATGCCGGAAATTATGAACTCCTGC
>PUKL01000078.1 GCA_003552275.1 Mollicutes bacterium | reverse complement strand
TTCGCCCATTTGTTCGATTCTTCGTCCTCGGCATCGGTCGCCAGCCGCAGATTCACATAGGCGAAGTGTCTGAGGAAGTCACTCCGGAGTCTTCTCGCCAAAGAAAGGTAGTTTTCCACCGTCTCTTTGGGCGGAGCGTCGGGACCCAACGTCCGGACGAAGGTCTTCGTTTCCTCGATGAGGGCCTCGAGACCGGCCACCCCCTGTCGGAAGGTGTCGTCGTACCCGTCGAACAGTGCATCGAGATTCCAAGTTCTCATGAAGATTCCTCCTAGTCGTTTTCATGATATGAAACCAAATGAAAAGCCCCCGGTACGAGGGTCTGTCACCTTCTCGACCGGGCGCTGATGATCGCGATGAGACGCAAGAGCTCGACATAGAGCCATAACAGGGTGATGATGAAAGAGAGGGCCAAGGGCCATTCATACTGACGGTCGGCGCCGGCTTCGACGGTTTTTTGGATGTCGTCGAAATCGATGACGAGATAGAGTGAGGCCACGATGACACTGACGATGATGATCGCCATATAGAAGAGCATCATGCCCTCGATGCCGAAGATCTGCGGCGCGAAGAAGAACAAAGGCAACATGATGAGACCCGAAAGCAGAAGGCCGATGAGGGCGACGAACATGATCTTCCTGAAACGGCTCGTGACCCGGATGATGCCGCTCCTGAACAAGAAAAGCATCGCCAGAGCCACACCGAAGGTGGACATGACGGCCGTCGGCACGATGCCGTCGCCGAAAGCGAGAGTGTAGATTCCGGAGATCGCACCCAGTACGACACCTTGACAGATGGCATAGATGATGGAGAAGAACGGTGCGAGATTCAGACTCCGCATCGCGATGATCACCGAGATGAGACCGATGATGGGAGCCAAGAGGAAGAACCAGAGTCCGCCTACAAGTTCGCCCCGTTGGACGACGCCCGTGTAGGAGAAGGCGCCGATGGCGACGACGATCGTCAAAAGGATCGCCGTGCGGAAAAGCCCCCCGCCGTAGGTCGCCGGAGTGGCGCTTTCGCCGGCATGGTGTTTCTCGATGCTTCGCATGAGGGGATTCGCGCCCATCCGGCCGATGCCCCTTCTTCTTGCGGGTGTTCTGCGCATCATGTCAATCACACTCCTCGAAGTCCATTATACGCAAATCCGGAAAAAATTCCAGACCTTTTTGTGAATCACAAATCGAAGAGGCTGACCTGCGGTGTCGTCGGCAAGTCGCCGAGGGCGTCGAGCCCCTTCAGACGGTCGAAAAGCGTCTCCGAGAGGAGGGTTCTTTGTTTGAGGTCCTCGTGCGAAGAGAACATCTTTTCCTCCCGTGCCTCGACGATGGAACGGGCGACTTTCTCGCCGAGCCCGTCCAAGGCGATAAAAGGCATGCGGAGACTTTCGTTGTCTTTGGTGATGAGGAAATCCGTGGCCGCCGATTCGGTGATTGAAAGCGGAGCGAAACGGAAACCGCGCCTGACCATCTCCAAGGCGACCTCGAGTACGGTATAGAGCCTCTTTTCGGGCTCTGTCGCCCGGATGCCCTTCTCGTCGATCTCTTTCATGCGTCTTTCGATCGCGTGCTCGCCGCCGACCATGGCCACGAGGTCGAAATAGTTCGCCCGCTTGGAAAAATAGGCGGCATAGAAATAGATGGGCCGATGCAACTTGAACCAGGCGATGCGCAGGGCCATCATGACATAGGCCGTCGCATGGGCCTTGGGGAACATGTATTTGATCTGCCCCGCGCTCCAGATGTACCAATCGGGGATGTCGTAAGAACGCATGACCTTTTTGTATTCTTCCCATGTGGGGAGGTCTTTCGAGGGTTTTCCCTTGCGGATGAACTCGCTGATCTCGAAAGCTTTTTCGCTCGGGATGCCGTTTTGGATGAGATAGACCATGATGTCGTCCCGGCAGCCGATGACGTCCTTGAAAGGGATCTTGCCGTATTTGGTCTTGCCCGTGACGAGTCTTTCGGCGTTGTTCAACCAGACGTCCGTCCCGTGCGAGAGACCAGAAATCTTCACGATGTCGGCGAAGGAGCCGGGTCGGGATTCCTTGAGCATCCCTCTCACGAAGGGGGTGCCCATCTCGGGTATGCCGTAGCTCGCGACCTCGCTTTGGATGTCGGAAGGCTTCAAACCGATGATCTCCGTGCCCGAGAGGAGCTTGTAGACCTTGGCGTCGTCGATGGGGATGTCACGGGCGTCCTTGAAGGGGAAGTTGATCGGGTCCTCCTTGACATAGTCCATGAGGTGGCGGATCATTGTCGGGTCGTCATGACCGAGCACATCGAGCTTGAAGAGGTTGTCCTCGAACGAGTGATAGTCGAAATGGGTGGTCTGCCAGGATTTCGTGGTGTCGTCCCCGGGGTATTGCACCGGGGTGACATCGAAGATCTCCTTGTAGCTCGGGACGACGACGACACCGCCCGGGTGTTGGCCCGTCGAGCGTTTGACGCCCGTGATCCGTTGCGCCCGTCTTTCGATCTCGGCCTTGCGGATGGTGAGGTTCTTCTTCTCGGCATAGCCTTTGACATAACCGAAAGCGGTCCGTTCGGCCACGGTGGAGATGGTGCCGGCACGGTATGCCCGGTCCTTGCCGAAGAGTTCGCGGATGTATTCGTGGACTGTGGCTTGGTAGTCCCCCGAGAAATTGAGGTCGATATCGGGGACCTTGTCCCCTTTGAACCCGAGGAAGGTCTCGAAAGGGATGTCATGGCCGTCGCGCCGCAAAGTGTGATCACATAGGGGGCACTTGAGGCGTCTAAGGTCGAAGCCGCTGTCCACATCGTCGAGCAGACTCTGCAGACCTTTCTCGTCTTCCTTGACGCCGAATCTCTTCTTCTCCTCGTCGGTCATCTTGAAGGAAGAGAACTTGCATTCGGGGCAAGCGTAATGGGGCGGCAACGGATTCACCTCGGTGATCTCCATGAGGGTGGCGACGAGGCTCGATCCCACACTGCCGCGGGAACCGACGAGATAGCCTTCGTCCAAGGATTTCTTGACGAGGAGATGGCTGATGTAATAGACGGTCGAGAACTTGTTCTTGGTGATGCTCTCCATCTCTTTTTCCAGTCTTTCGGCCACAAGCGCCGGCAAAGGGTCCCCATAGAGCTCGCGCGCCCTTTTTTCGACCATGTCCTTCATCTTGGCCTCGATCGAGGGAACGCCCCGCAAAGAGAGGAAATCGTCGGTCGGGGCGTAGAGCTCGTCCGTGAAGGCGTCGAAAGCCTCAATGTCCTCCGCGACGGCCCGGGTGTTCGCGACGACGACCTCTTCGGCGCGCTTTTCGCCCAAGAAGGCGAAGGCGTCGAGCATCTCTTCGGTCGTGCGGTAGTATTGCGAGGGGATCTTGTCGTAGCGGGCGAGCTTGTGATAGCCGCCGCCGACGATGGGGGTGCGGACATAGATGTCGCGGTAGCGTACCGAAGCCTCTTCGATGTGGTGGGCGTCGCTCACCGCACAGACGGGGGTGTCCGTCTTCTCTCCGACCGTGATGATGCGCTCGATCGCTTTCTGTACTTTTTGGCGGGCGTCTTCCATCTCGCTTTCGAGATGGACGTGGTCGGCGGGCGGGGTGATTTCGAGATAGTCGAAGAAACGTGCCTTCTTCGCGAGCGTCTCCATATCGAGATTCAAGGCCACTTCGAAGAAGTCGGAGTTCATGCAGCCGCTGCCGACGAGCAATCCCTCGCGGTGCTTCTCGAGGACGCTCCGCGGCAGTTTCGGTCCTTGGCGGAAGTGTTTGGTGTTGGCGAGGCTCACGAGTTTGTAGAGGTTCTTCAGACCGGTCTTATTCTTGGCGAGGACACTCACATGGCCCGCCCGGGCATGGCGGAAGGCATCGGCCCGATCGACCTTGTTGGCGAGGTCTTTCAGCGCCTTGAAGGTTTTGACGCCCTCCTTGTCGAGATCGGCGAGCATCGAAAGGAAGATGTCCGTCGTGGCCCGGGTGTCGTATTCGGCACGATGGTGTCTTGTCAGTTCGACCCGGAAATGTTTGGCGACCGCTTTCAGGTTGAACCGCTTGAGCTTGTCGCCATAGAGTTGCCTGGCGATCTCGAGCGTGTCGATGACGGGATAGGGGCCGTCATGAAGGTCGAGTCTTTTCAAATTCTCCTCGATGTGCGCCATGTCGAAAGCGGCGTTGTGGGCGACGAGGATCGTCCCCTTGAAAAAGGCCTTGAATGCGGGCAGCACCTCGTCGATTGTCTTAGCGTCTTTCACGTCACGGTCGCTGATGCCGGTGAGTTCTTTCGTGAAAGAGGAAAGCGGCTCTTCCGGATTGACGAAAGCATCGAAGCGGTCGACGATCTGATGCCCCTTGACCTTCAAAGCGGAGATTTCGATGATCTTGTCTTCGAAAGCCGACAGACCCGTCGTCTCGATGTCGAAGACGGTGTAGACGGCATCGCGCAAAGAGCCGTCGTATTCTCCACTCGCGGCTTGGGTCTCCTCTTCGTCGACGACGGAGAGTTCGGCGCCATAGATCGGTTTCACGCCTTGTTTCTTCGCGGCTTTGGCGAACTCCGGAAAAGCCTGTACACCGTCGTGGTCGGTGACGGCCAGGGCGTCATGACCGAAGGCGGCGGCCGCGGCGACATAGTCCTCGACGCTGTCGATGCCGTCGAGTGTCGACATCTTCGTGTGCAGATGGAGTTCGACGCGTTTCTGCGGCGCTTCATCCTTCCTCGTCTGCTCGGGCACGGGACGATTGGTCCTTTCGACGATGTGGGCGATGAGGACGACCTCGTCGGTGAAATCGTCATGTTTGGCGCTGCCCTTGGCGCGCATTTTCATACCCGGCTCCGTCTTGGAGAGATAGAGGTCCTCCTCTTTGGCTTTCACGAATTTTTTCACATAGAGGGCATCGTTCTCGCTCGCGAGGATGAAGGTGTAGAGCACGGTCTCTTTCTTGATGGGGCGTCGGTCGACCGAGTGGAGGATCCCCTCGACGGCGAAATCGACCGATTGATGGGCGGAACGGTATTCGAGGAGGTCGTCCTCGTCGACGGGGACGGAGGGGATCTCATGGGTCACCTTCTTGATGCGGCGGTCATAGAAATACTCGAAACGGATCCGTTCTTCTTTTTCCTCTTGGGCGTTTTCCCCTTCTTCGGCCTCTTCGGCGGCGCGTTCGATCTGGGCGGCGATGGTCTCGGCCTTTTCGCAGAATTGCACATCGAGTTTGGCATCGAAACCGAAGTCGAGAAGCGTCTTCTCCACCTCCACGAGGAGCTCGCGGACATAGGCGCCGTCTTTGGGGCAACGCAAAGTGAGCCGGTTTTCCGCTTGTTCCACCTCGAATCCCCGCATCGCTTCGAAACGGGGTTTTTTCGCGATCAGGCGTTCGAGGGCGAGATCGTAGTATGCCGGCAAGAGGGAGTGGTCGGGTTTCTCGTACTCGATGGTATAGGAGACGGCCGAACACGTGTCCAAAAAGGAGGGAAGACTCTCCAAGCGGCTGATGAAGCGCTTGAAAAGACCGACCTCCGGCGGTTTTTCCAATTCAATGGCAAAAGACCAGGATTTCCTGGCCTCGTCAACTTCCAATTCGATGAGTCTGCCTTCGAGGGGAGGATGCTTCCCCTCTTGCAGGTCCAAGAGTTTCACCAGTGTCTGGAATGCGTTTTTCATGCGGTTCACCACTCCGGTTTCCACCCTGATTATAGCATACGGTTCGAAAAAAAAAGTAGATGCGATCTACTTTTTATTTTTCGAACTCGATGTCGATCTTTCCTTCGCGAATCTCCTCCAGCGCGATCCCGACGGGCTTCACGCATTTGGGCTCGATAGTCGTGTCTTCCTTCTCGCGGATGATCTTCGCCCGCATGGAAGCGGCATAGGCCAGTTTGTATTTGGAATCGATCCGTTTCAGGAGCTCGTCGATCGAGGGGTAGCGGAGACCTTCGACATTCTTCTCATTCATTCTCATCAACTCCCAACAATTCTTTGTATTTGTGGATGGCGCGTTCGGTGCGTGCATGTTCGGCCCGGATGATGGCGAGGACCCTGTCGGCGGCGTTCGTCACTTCGTCGTTGACGACGATGTAGTCGTATTTGTGGGCGAGGGGGAACTCGCGCTCGGCCTTGTCCATGCGTTTTTGGATGGTGTCCCCGGATTCGGTGCCGCGGCGGAGGAGCCGCCGGTAGAGGGCTTCGCGATTGGGCGGCGCGATGAAGATGAAGACGCCGTCCTTCGCTTTCTCCCGCACCTGCAACGCCCCTTGGACTTCAATCTCGAGAACGACTTCCTTGCCCTGTTTGAGTTGTTCGTCGACCTTGTCCCGGGGGGTGCCGTAATAGTGGCCGACGAATTCGGCCCATTCGAGGAAGGCGTCATCACGGATGCGTTGTTCGAACTCCTCGCGGCTGACGAAATAGTAGTCGACACCCTCGACTTCCCCTTCGCGTCGGGGTCTTGTGGTCATCGAAGTCGAATAGACGAGGTCGTGTCCTTCCAAGTCGAAAAGGGCTTTTCGCACCGTTCCCTTGCCTACGCCGGAGGGGCCGCTCAATACAATCAGCAATCCGCGTTCATTGAGTTTCATGCGACCGCTCCCTCCGTTTCAGCTTTGGCAGTTGGATATCCGGATTCTCCATTATTAAATATGATAACACTTTTTCGCATGATTTGTAAGACTCATTTTGACGATTTTCCAAGAACAACGCCGACCATGTTATAATGGAACGGGGGATTTTATGAGTTTTGACGGCGTGATGCTTCGCCATGTGAAAGAAGAACTCGAAGAACGACTCCGCGGCGGTAGGATCCAGAAGGTGCATCAGCTCGATGAGGCGACCTTCCTTTTTTCCGTGCGCCAACAGCGCACGGAGACGCTCTTCTTGCGTTTCAAGGGTGCCGAGGCGCGCCTCCATCTCACGCAAGAACGCCATGAAAAGCCCTACACGCCGCCGATGTTTTGCATGTTGCTCAGAAAACACCTCGAGGGCGGCGAAATCCAAGCCGTCCGCCAACAGGACAACGACCGGGTCTTGTCCTTCACCGTCCGCACCCGCATGGAGACGGGCGTGAAAGAGACGCGACACGTCGTCATGGAGTTCTTCGGCAAAGACGCGAACCTCGTCCTCGCCAAGGAGGATTTCACGATCATCGATGCGCTCCACCGCATCGCCCCCTTCGACGAGCGGCGCACGATGGTGGCCGGAGCGACTTACGTATGGCCCGAAGACAAAAGGATCGACCCCTATCGAGAAGAGGATCTCGCCGCCACACTCGCCTCCCTCCATTCCGACAACATGTGGGACTATCTGGGGGAAATCCAGGGCGTCTCGCCGCAACTCATCCATGAGTTCTTCCGAAGGAGAAAAGACAAAGACCCCTTCGAAGCCTTCCAAGAGATCATCCACGAAGGCGTCTTCGAGATGAAGCGTAACGACAAGGTGCGCTACGCCTCCTATGCGATCACGCACGCCGCAGGAGAAACGATGCGTTTTCCTTCGCCGTCGGCGCTCTTGGACAGGGTCTTTTCCGAAAAAGTGCGCACCCATAAAGAAAGACAACGGAAGGACGAAATCGCCGGTATCGTGACAAAACGGCGCGCGCGGATCGAAGAGAGAATCGAGAAACTGCACGCCGGCCTCCGCAAGGCCGAAGAATATCCCCTCCTCCAAAAAAGGGGTGAACTTCTCTTGACCTATCAATCCCGGGTGGAAAAAGGCGACAGGCATCTAGAATGCGAAGATTACGAGACCGGTGAGACGATGCGTATCGAAATGGACCCGAAAATGAGCGTGGTGGAAAATGCCACCGGCTATTTCGAACGCGCAAAAAAACAAAAAAAGAGCATCCCCCACATCAAACGGCGGATCATCCGTTCACAGCGCGAGAAGGAATATCTCACCCTCATCGCGAGCCAGCTCGACGAGGCCACGCTCACCGAACTCGAAGAGATCCGGGCCGAACTCGTCCGCGAAGGCTATATCCGCTCGAAAAGTGAATCCAAAAAGACACGGCGGCAAAAAGCCTCCGAACCCCTCTCCTTCATCGACGAGACGGGGACCCGGATCCTCGTCGGCAAAAACAACGACCAAAACGCCCGCATCACCCATGAGCTCGCGCGAGCGAAGGACGTCTGGTTCCATGTGAAAGACGCCCCGGGAAGCCATGTCGTGGTGAAAAAGGGCTTCCCCCTCGAGGAAGCGACCATCCGCACGGCCGCTCAATTGGCCGCCCACTACTCGAAGATGCGGCTCTCCTCGAGCGTGCCCGTCGACTACACCGAGAAAAAGAACATCAAGAAGATCCCGGGCCGACAACCCTGTTTTGTCACCTACAAGAACCATGCGACGATCTATATCGATCCCGACGCCGATTTCATCGAATCATTGAAGAAAGAGGACGAATGAGCATCGTTGGCACCATAAAGGAAGAGCGCCCCGGCGGGCGCTCATTTCTTTTGGTCGATCTCTTTGGCGAAGAGCTCCATGAACTCGTCGAAGGCGACGGTGTGTTGTTCTTTCTCGCCATAACGGCGATAGGTCACGGTGTTCTTCTTGACCTCGTTGTCGCCGATGACGAGTTGGAAGGGAATCTTCCTTTGTTGGGCGTCGCGAATCTTCCTGCCGAGTTTTTCTTCGCGGTCGTCCACTTCCGTGCGGTAGTCCGCATCGAGGAAGAGGCCTTGGATCTTTTGGGCGTGATCGAGGTGCTGTTCGACGCTCACGGGGATGATCACTGCCTGGATCGGGGCGAGCCAAGCGGGGAAAGCCCCTTTGTATTGTTCGAGGAGGATGCTCATGAGCCGCTCCCACGTGGAGACGAGACCGCGGTGGATGAGGACGGGGCGGTGTCTCTTCCCGTCTTCGCCGATGTAGGTGAGGTCGAAACGCTCCGGCAAGAGGAAGTCGAGCTGGACGGTGCTCATCGTGATGATGTGGCCGAGGGCGGTCCGCACCTGGATGTCGATCTTGGGTCCGTAAAAGGCGGCCTCCCCTTTCATCTCGGTGTACTCGATGCCTTCTTCGTCGAGGAGTTCTTTCATGACCTTCTCAGCTTCGTCCCAGAGTTCGTCGTTCTCGTGGAATTTACCCTTGTCCGCATCGCGGAGCGCGAGCTCGACATACTCGATCGACAGACCGAGGTCGTTGATCGCCCTCTGGATGAGACCGTAGGCGGAAAGCACCTCGTGTTTGATCTGGTCTTTCCGCGCGAAGATGTGGGCGTCGGTCAGCGTCATCGCCCGGACCCGTTCGAGGCCCGTGAGGGCGCCGCTTTTCTCATAGCGGTACTGGGTGACGATCTCGGCATAACGGAGGGGGAGGTCCCGATAGCTCCTGAGCTCGCTCTTGTAGACGATGGCGTGATGGGGACAGGCCATGGGCCTCAGCACATAGCTTTCGTCCTCGTCTTCCAAGAGCGGGAACATGTCGTCTTTGTAGTGTTTGAAATGGCCGCTCGTCTCGTAGAGTCCCCGGGTGCCGAGGACGGGTGTGGCGAGGTGCTTGTAGCCGTAGCGTCTCTCGAGACGCTGGACGTATTCTTCGAGGACGCGGCGGACGGTGAAGCCGTTCGAAAGCCAGATCGGAAGCCCTTGTCCGGCCTCGTCACTCAACATGAAGATCTTCAGTTCCTTGCCGAGTTTCCTGTGGTCTCTCTCCCGGCGCTCCTCACGCAGGGCGAGATATTCTTCGAGTTCCTCTTTCGAGAACCAGCTCGTACCATAGATCCGCGTCAACATCTCCCTGTCACTGTCGCCGCGCCAATAGGCGCCGGCGACGGAAAGCAGCTTGAAATGTTTGATGAGGGAGGTGCGTTCGAGGTGACCGCCCCGGCAGAGATCGGTGAAACCGTTCTGGCTGTAGAGGGTGACCGTTTCGTCTTCGATCTCCTTGATGAGCTCCTGTTTGTAGGGGTCGGCGGAAAAGCGGGAGAGCGCTTCTTCTTTGGTGGCGACCTCACGTTGGATGGGCAAGTCCTCTTTGACGATCCTCCGCATCTCTTCTTCGATTCTGGGGAGGTCTTCGTCACGGATGGCCGCGTCCGTCTTGATATCATAGTAGAAACCTTCGTCGATGGCGGGGCCGACACCGAAACGAGCGTCGGGATACAGTCTTTTCACCGCATGGGCCATGAGGTGCGCCGTCGAGTGGTTCAAGACCTCGAAAGCCGCATCGGAGCCCTTGACGACGAGTTCGAGTTCCACATCCGCTTCGATGGGACGGTCCAGTTCGGTGAGAGTGCCGTCGATCTTGGCGGCGACACTTTTTTTCGCCAGACCCGGCGCGATCGATTTCGCGACCGTTTTCGGGGTCACGCCTTTTTCATATTCTCGTTTCGACCCGTCGGGGAAAGTGATGGTGATCATGGTTTCTTCCTCCTGTCTTCTTCATAGCGTTCTTCGTTGATCCTGTCCTTTTCGATGATCGCATCTTCGAGATCGATGCCGTAGATGTTGGCGATGTGGGTGACGTAGTGGAGAACGTCGTAGAGTTCGTACTTGATGGCCTTCTTACGTTCTTCGGTGAGGCCCCTTTGGTGTTCTTTGCGCATCTCGACGCTCAGTTCGCCGACCTCCTCGAAGAGTTTCAGGACGACTTCGTGTTTCTTGTCGGGATGGAAGTCGATCCTTTTTATATGTTCTTGGAGTCCTTTGACGGTGAGATCCTTTTTCAACACGATGGATGTAGCCTCCTTTATAAAAAAACGCCCCTTGGGATTAAGGACGATTTTTCACCGCGGTACCACCTTAGTTCGCATGCACTCGAGCCCTTAACGCGGGAAACGGGGATCCCTTTCGGGTCCGACTCCGAGGGAGTGGCGCCTTCCTTGTGGCGGCTTTCACCGTCCCGCCTCGCTTTCGGTCGGGAGGGCCATGGCCTCTTCACGGTCTTTATTGGGATTATAGACGAAACGGGGCGGATTGTCAATCTTTGTCGATGGGGTCCGTGAGCTTGAAGACACTCGCGAGATTCGTGATGCGCTCGATGATCCGGTGCGCCTTGATGATCTCGGTGTCCTTGTCCTGCATGGTGAGGTATTCTTTCAGCCCCTGCGGAGGGACGTTGGAGGTGAAGAACGTCGGTTTGTCGTCGAGGAGACGGTGCTGGAGGATGGGACCGAGAATCTCGTCGCGGATCCAGGCGGAGAACGCTTCCCCGCCGATATCGTCCAACATGAGGATTTCGACCGTTTTGAGCCGTTCGATCCGTGTTTCGAGTTCCCCCGTCTTGATGGAGCTCTTCAATTCTCTGACAAGGTCGGGATAATAGGCCAACACGACCTCGTGGCCGAGTTCGCCGAAACGGTTCCCGCAGGCGGCGAGGGCGTAGGTCTTGCCGACGTGGTAACGGCCGTGAAGATAGAGACCCCGGATCTTCTCCCCTTTGTGGTGTTGGTTCGTGAGGGCGAGGATCCGCGAATAGAGGTTGCGGCGTTCGGTGCTCTTTTGGAAGAAATCCTCCAACGTCGCCCGCCGCACCATGGCCGGCATGTAGAGGGCGTCCACCCGGGAGAAGGCGGCCCTTTCTTCACTCGCGGCGCGCATATATGTGCAAGGATGGTATTCCAAGATGATCCGTCCCTTGTGATGGAAGAGCACGGGCTGCATGCCGGTCGTTTCCTGCTTGCAATGGGAAAGGCCCCGGCAGCCTTCACAGTGGACATATTCATCCCGGTAGGTGAGCAACTCGTTCAAAGCGTCCTCGATGGTTTCCGCTTCGACGTCGTGTTCCAAGAAGAATTCATTCAGTCTCGGTTCTTCGGCGAGTTCCTCGATCGTCTTCTCGACGATACCGGGATTCTTTTTGAAGTCATAAGGGCGCATGGTCACCCCTCCTTGTCATCGAGATAGTCGTCGAGCCAGTCCACACCGGCGTCACGGACACGCCCACCCTTCTTGGATGAGCGGGTTTTCGCCTTCCGGTCGCGGACCTTCTTCTCGATATGGCCGATAGCGTCTTCGGCGGAAGCGATGTCGGCCCGCTTCCATTCGCCGACGATCTTCTCGAAGTAGTTGTAGGTCGGAAACCGCTGGTCGAGCTCTTTCAGCACATAGGCGATGAGGACATTGATGACCTCCAAAGGCATGTCGGTCTCCGTCACGAGCCGTTCGATCACGCGGGCATCGGCCGCCGGTGCACGCATGCCCGTCGCTTCTTCAAGCAACGTCTTCGGGTGGACCGATTTGAAGTAGTCGAGATTGTAGGTGTCGGTCTTCTTCCGGATGTGCACCCGTTTTTCCGCCGCATAGCTCTTCTGGGCCAAGCGCGAGAGCGTGGCGAAGTCGATGGCGCCGTCCTTGTCGAGACTCCGGCGCAGGAGGTTCCGGAGCGTCTCCTCGTTCAATCCATAGATATAGGCGATCTCTTTCAGTTTTTCTTTGCAGCGTCTGGTTTTCGTCTTCTCGGCGAGTTGCGAGGGGGGGAGGCTGTCGAGGACCAGGTCGATATCGGTCGCATGGAGGATCTCGGTCTTTTTCGCTTCGGCCGACATGAAACTCGCGCGGCTCTTCACGGGCGCGGCGACCGGCGGGAAGACTTCGTCGAAACTGACCGAGCAGTTCCGGTAATCCCCCTTTTTCGGCCGGACGATGCGGAAATGGGCGATGAGGTCGTTGAAACGCTCCTCGCCGATTCTTTGTCTGAGGTAGGCGCCAAAGGGTGCGTCCTTGATGAAACCGTCCGCCGAAAGCGGCGGATAGAGTTCGATCAGATAATCGTCGTCGCCTTTGTAGGTCTCGATGAGCGCGCTGGCCTCGAGTGTCTGCCTGGCGTGGAAGAAGGCCCCGGGGTTCATACCGAGAAGGTCATAGAGGAAGGAATGGGGATAGGTCGGAGATTGCAGGCGGGAACGGTCGATGAGCGAATGGAGCGTCATATAGAGTGAAAAAGCGTCCCGGCCGACCACGGGAAGATAGAGGAGGTTCAACGTGTGAACATGCGCGGAAGAGAGGACCGCGCGGGAGACGATGCGGAATCTTTCTTCCCCGGCGACGCTTTTCATGCTTTCACGTCCCTTCTCATGCGTCTGGAGACCTGCGGATCTTCTTCAGGACCCGTTGGAAGGATTTTCTGGTCTCGATGATGTTTTTGGAGTTGTCGATGACATGATCGGCGAGTTCACGTTTTTTCGAGAGCGGCATCTGGGCGCGGATCTTCTTCCTGGCGTAATCCTCGCTGATGTTCTCGCGGGCCACAAGGCGCTCGATCTGGTCTTTGCGGCGAGCATAGACGAGCACGCTGATGTCGACAAGCTTGTGGAAGTCGGTCTCGAAAAGCAAGGGGACATCCAACACGATGAGCGGCGTGTCGTAATCCTCGAGGTGTTTCACCTCGTTCATCACGATCCGTTTCACACGGGGATGGACGATGGCATTGATCTTCTTGCGGGCGGCGATGTCGAAAAAGATCTTCCGCGCGAGTTTGTTGCGGTTGATCTCGCCGTCCGGCGCCAGGATCTCGTCACCGAAGAGGGCATGGATCTCTTTGTGGGCGTCCTTGCCCTTCTTGATCTCCTCTTTGGCAATCTCGTCGGCATCGATGACCGGGATGCCTTCCGAACGGAACATTTCGCTCACGGTGGATTTCCCCGTGGCGATGCCGCCCGTCAAACCGATGAGTCTGGCCACGCTATCCCTTCTTTCGTTCCTTTTGGCAGACGGGGCAGAAATAGGTGCCGCGTCCGCCGACTTTCTTCTTCAGGATCCTTGTATCGCATGCGGGACATGCTTCTTTATCTTTGGTGTGCACGTTGAGTTTCTGTTGGAAGCGGCCCGTCACACCGAGGGTGTCCTTGTAGGACCTGATGCTCGTGCCACCGAGGGCGACAGCTTCTTGGAGGATGCTTCGTGCACAGCGGGCGAGCCTTTCCGGCTCATCGCCCCATAAATCCCCGGCGGCGATTTCCGGGTGAAGTCTTGCGCAATGGAGGATTTCGTCGGCATAGATGTTGCCGATGCCGGCGATGGTCTCTTGGTCCAAAAGCGCCGTCTTCAAGGGGCGTTTCCCCTTGAGGACGCCGGCAAGATACGCCGCAGTGAAAGTGGGGTCCAAAGGCTCTTTGCCGAGCTTGTTGAGCGGGGGTTCCGCATGAAGCCCGTCTTTGTCCCTTATACAGAACGTGCCGAACTTGCGGACGTCGTGATACACGAGGGCCGAGCCGTCCGTGAAGACGAACTTGACGTGTTCGTGTTTGTCCAAAGGCGTGTCCGCATCCTTCAAGAAATACTTGCCTTCCATGCGGAGATGACTGATGAGGACCAGGTCGTCCAAGTCGAAAAGCAGATACTTCCCTTTGCGCGCCACGGACATGATCGTTTTCCCGGCGAGTTCGTGCGGGAACCGGTCGGGATCTTCGACCATGCGGGGCCAGTGCACTTCCACACGGGCGATGGTCTTGTCGGAGACGAGTCGTGTCAAAGAGCGTCGGACCGTCTCCACTTCGGGCAGTTCGGGCACCTAGTCGATGACCTGCACTTTCGCCGGGGCAAAGCGGGGGACGAGCTCTTTCTCCTCGTTCGGATACCCGAGGGCGATGAGCGAGAAGGGGGTTCCAGTTTCAGGTTGGACGATCCTTTCCACCTTCTCCATCCGCTCTTCCAAGGGGTAGACACCGATCCATACGCCGCCTAGCCCTTGATGAACGGCTTCAAGGAGAATGTTCTGTGTGGCCGCGGAGAGGTCTTGCGGACACATCACCTTGCGACCGCCCTCCGGAACATCGATCAGGGTGAGGATGGCGACCGCCGCTTCTTTGAGGGGCCAGGCCCCTTGCGAGATGCCGCCGAGCTCGGTGAGGAGCTCGCGGTTTTTGATCACGATGAAACGCCAAGGTTGCTGGTTGCGGGCCGAGGGCGCCTGCATGGCGCTTCGCAGGAGTTTCTCGACGACGCTGTCGGCGACCTCCCTCTTTTGGAACTTACGGATGCTCATGCGTTTCATACAAAGACTCTCACTCATGATTCCACCTCCGGATTGACATGGACTGTGACATGTTCTATGTGTTGTTCCTCTCGCAAGCGCTTTCGGACCTCGTGGGCGATGTCGTGCCCTTCGGCGACGCTCTGGCTGCCGTCGACCCGGATGTCGACCATCACCTGATAATAATGGCCGTAGACGAGCATGGTGAGCTTGTCGACACCGCGGACGCCTTCAACTTGTTCGATGAGGGTTTTGGTCTCTTCGATGACGCTCGCGGGAGCGGTCTTGCCGATGATGGAAGAGACCGAGTCGGCGAGGATGACGAGAGCGACTCGAACGATGAAAAGAACCAAGAACAAGGCGGCGACACTATCCGCATAGACGAGCCATGTGATGCCCGTCCGACCGCCGATGTAGCCGAAGAGGACCCCGATGAGGACCACGACGGAACCGAGGACATCGACGAAGGATTCCTTGCCGGAAGCTCTCAGTACTTGTGAGTGTAACACATCGGCACGGGCAAGTAAATAGCGCGAGAGAAGCAGCTTCGAGACGATGACGAAGCCCACGACGACAAGGGCGAACACACTCGGGGCGGTGGGCGTGTCGCCGAATACGGCCACGGCTTGGCGGCCGATCTGATAAGCGATGAAAAGCACGCCGAAACCGAGAAAGATCGAGAGCACATACTCGATTTTCCCATGTCCCATCGGATGTTCGCTGTCGGGCGGTTTCTTCGTCTGCCGGATGCCGAAGATGACCAAGATGTCGCTCATGAGATCGGAAAACGAGTGAAAAGCGTCGGCGATGAGCGCCGTCGAAGAGAAGACCAAACCGCCCACACCTTTGATGGCGATGAGCGAAGCGTTCACGAAGAAGCTTTTGGCCATGACCCTTTCACGTGTCGATTCATTTGGCTTCATCGAGGTTCCCTCCGCATGCGACATCCGTCGTCAAAGGCACAAGAAGGTCGGCGGCGCCTTCCATCTTCTCCTTGACGAGCTCCTTGACCGTGTCCTCTTCTTCCTTTTTGACGTTCAAGACGAGTTCATCGTGGATTTGCAGGACGAGGCGGCTTTGGAGATTCTTGTCGGCCAAAGCCTTGTCGACCCGGATCATGGCGATCTTGATGATGTCGGCGGCGCTTCCCTGCAATGGTGCGTTCATGGCGGTGCGTTTGCCCAACTCCCGTTGGGCGTGGATTTTGCTGCGCATTTCGGGGATGTAGCGCCTGCGTCCGTACAGCGTCTCGACGAACCCTTCGGTTTCGGCTTGTTCGACCACTTGGTCCATGAAGGCCTTGATGCCCGGGAAGCGTTCATAATAGCGTTCGATGAAGCGGCGGGCGGCGGCGACCGAGATGGAGAGCTCTTCGGAGAGGCCATAGGGGCTCTGACCGTAGATGATGCCGAAATTGACCGCCTTGGCAAGACGCCTTTCGTCCGCGGAAAGGTCCTTCTTCCCAAGTATTTCTCTTCCGGTGTGGGTGTGGATGTCCTCGCCCTTTTCGAAAGCGCGGATGAGTTCCTTCTCCTCGGCCATGTGGGCGAGAAGACGCAGTTCGATCTGCGAATAATCCGCCGTGAGGAGGACACATCCTTCATCCGCGGTGAAGACGCGTCGGAGTTTTCTACCCGTCTCGGTGCGGATGGGGATCGTCTGGAGATTCGGCTCGATGGAGGAGAGTCTTCCCGTCTGGGTGAGGGCCTGCTTGTATATCGTGTGGATCCGGCCATCCTTCGCGGCTTCGAAGAGACTCTTCACATAGGCCGTTTTCAACTTGTTCAAAGTGCGGTGGCGCATGATCTTTTTGATGATGGGGTGTCTGTCCTCGAGTTTTTTCAACACGTCGATGCTCGTGGACGGTCCCGTCTTGGTCTTCCTGAGGACGGGCAGGCCGAGTCTCTCGAACAACACCTCGGCAAGTTGACGGGGCGAGGCGATGTTGAAAGAGGTCCCGGCGAGTTGATGGATCTCTGAGGTGACGGCGTCGAGCTCTTCGTCCAATTCTCCCTCGATCTCTTGCAAAGCTTTCAAATCGACACGCACACCCCGTTCTTCCATCCTTGCGAGAATCGGGGCGAGGGGCATCTCGATATCTTGAAAGAGCGACATCTGTTTTCTCTTCTCGAGTTCTCCGCCGACCTCTTGTTCGAGTTCGGCTAACAAAGAAGCCTTCTTCACGGCATAGGAAGCATATCTCTCTTCATCGGGCACGGCGCTTTTCGCACCTTTGCCGTAGACTTCCTCCCGGTAGGGGACACTGTCTTCACCGAAGCGGGCGGAGACGACCCGGAAATCCTCGGAGGCGAAACTCGGATTCAGACAATAGACCGCGAGCAGAAGGTCGAAAGTGACACCCCGCAATGTGATTCCGTCCCTTCCCAAGAGGACGAGCATCCG
>PUKL01000103.1 GCA_003552275.1 Mollicutes bacterium | reverse complement strand
GAAGAACGCTACGGCAAAAACGGACCGATATACAAGATCACCGCATCTTTCGAGGAGGGTCACAATGAAGAAACTGTACAGGGAACTGCTTGAGATTCCCGGAGCACCGAGTTTTGAGAGCCATGTCAAGAAACATCTGAGAGGAGCTCTCGAGCCGATCGCCGAAGAGATTCTCGAAGACCGTCTCGGCTCGATTTTCGGCGGCATCAACATCAATTCAAAAGGACCGAGGGTCGTGATTGCGGGCCACATGGACGAAGTCGGCGCCATGGTCACGGGCATCACGGAAGAAGGCCTCGTCAAGATGAAAGCCCTGGGCGGAATGAAAGGAGATGTCTTCCTTTCGCAACACATGATCATCTATACCGACGATCTGGAAGAGATCCCCGGTGTCACCGCCTCCAAGCCCCCGCACCTCACCCGCGGCAAGAAGGAAGAGAAGCCGCTCACCTTCGACGAGCTCCGCTTAGACATCGGTGCCGAAAGCAAAGAACACGCCGAGGAGCTCGGGGTCAAGATCGGCCAACAAATCATCCCGAGAAACCACTACACCGTCACCGCCGACGGCAAAAAAATCATCTCCAAGGCCTGGGACGACCGTTTCGGTTGCGCCATGGCCGTGGACATCCTCGAAGAGTTCGCCGGCAAGGACATCCCCTGCGCCTTGTACGGCGGCGGCACCGTGCAGGAAGAAGCGGGACTCCGCGGTGCGAAGACGGCGACTTACATGCTGGATCCCGACATTTTCATCGCCGTCGACTGTTCGCCCTGCCAGGATTCTTTCGGGGGCGACGAGATCAGCGGCAAACTGAACGAGGGGTTCCTCGTCCGTTTCCACGATCCCAACCAGATCATGCATCGCGGCATGAAGAAGCATATCGAGGAAGTGGCGGAAAAACACGGCATCCAGTTCCAATACTACCACTCCAAGGGAGGAACGGACGCCGCCCGCGCCCAACTCTCCCGCAGCGGCGTGCTCGTCGCGACGGTCGGCATGCCCGCCCGCTACATCCATTCGACCACTTCCATGATTCATCAAAACGACTATGAGGCCGTCCGCGCGGTCCTCAAAGAACTTGTCAAAACTTTTGACAAGGAGACGTTGGAGACGATCAAGAAGAACGTTTGAGCCACCAAGTCCCTCGCGCGGTGTAGATCGTCATGCCAGCGCAAAGAGGGGCTTTCATCATAGATCGAGTTCCTAAATATGGGACCCCGACAGGGGCCTGAAATGAAGGAGAGATTCAACATGCGCAACACGAAGGTCAATGAAATGACGGTCATGGCCATGTTCGTGGCCATCATCGTCGTCATGGCGTTGATTCCCTATGTGGGATTCTTCCAGTACGGGGGCATCGCCTTCACACTCTTGCACATCCCGGTCATCATCGGCACCATCTATGGTGGGCTCAAATTCGGGGTTTCGCTCGGGTTCGCCTTTGGTCTTTTCTCGATGATCATCGCTTTCATGCGACCCGATCCCGGCAACATCATCTTCCAAAACCCCCTGCTCGCCATCCCGCCCCGGGTCATCTTCGGGCTCGTCACCTGGTACATCTTCGTGGGGTTGAGACGTCTTCCCGATTTCCGAATCCGGGTGGCACTCACATTCCTTCTGGGCACACTCGTCCATACCGTGGTCACGCTGAGCTTCCTCATCCTCCTCGAAGGATTCTTCCGGGAGTTCATCGGCGAATTCATCCGCATCATCATGGTCGTCTTCCCGCTGAACGGCACCATCGAGATTGTGGCGGCCGTTCTCGTCGGAACGCCGGTCATCATGGCGCTGTGGCGTTCGGAGGCTTTTCATCCGCCGCACGGTGAAGGACCGCAAGCGGAAAGGTAGGAATGCATATGAAACTCTACATCGACATCGGCAACTCCGACATCGTCATCGGCAAAGGGAACGGCTCCATCGAAGAGACCTACCGCTATCACACCGATTTCAAGAAATCGGGTGATGAATACTATGCCCTTTTGAAACATCTCTTTCATGATGTCGACCATGTCGTCATCGCCAGTGTCGCCCCGAAACTGAATGAAGCCTTCAAGACGTTCATAAAGCGCTATTTCGGCATCACGCCTCTCTTTGTCGGGCCCGGTGTGAAGACCGGAGTCAAGATCAAGACGGACTATCCGCAAGAAGTCGGCGCCGACCTCGTCGCGGCGGCCACCGGAGCCATCGCCCATTACGGCCCCGACGCCGTCATCATCGACATGGGCACGGCCACGACCTTCACCTACATGGAAGCCGAGGAGATCAAAGGCGTCTCCATCACCATCGGACTCGACTCCAGCAAGGACGCCCTGGTCGAAAACGCCCAGCAACTCCTCCAGTTCGAGTTCCAAAAACCGAAGAAGATCCTCGGGACGAACACCATCGAGGCTTTGAACGCCGGTCTGCTTTATGGCCATATCTTCCAAATCGAGGGTATGGTCGACAGGGTCCTCTCCCACGGAGGGAAAGAAGACATCCCCGTCCTTGTCACCGGTGGTTCGAGCAGGCATCTCGAGGGCCATTTGCCCGCACGATTCCACTTCGACGACCATTTGGTCTTGAAAGGTCTCGTGGCGATCGCCGAAAAGAACGCCTGAAAAATCTTTACGGAAGACGGGGAAGTCCGTGCGGACCCCCCCCCGGCCGCGCACGATTCTTCCATGGGTGCGGCCCTTGCTTCCTTTGCGGCCGCATTGACAAAAACGTGCGTAGAATCTATAATGATAGCGACACTGTATAAAGGAGATGAAGAAGGGTGTTTGAGCGGATCAGGACCATCATCGCCGAAGAACTCGACGTGGACAAGACCACTATCGAGCCCCAGTCGAAACTCGCCGATGACCTCGGAGCCGACTCCTTGGACGCTGTGGAACTCATCATGGCGATCGAAGAGGAGTTCGACGTGGAAATCGACGACAACGACGCCATGAAAATCAAGACCGTTCAGGATATCATCGACTACTTGGAAAAAATCGCGAAATGAATACCCATCTCCGGATGGGTATTTTTTTATTTCCCGCAACCGTATGGTAAAATAGAATTTGACCAACACGAAGGGAAGGGACACGAAGATGAAAAGACTGCTCCTCATCGACGGCTCGAATCTGATGTTTCGGGCCTATTATGCGACGGCCTATTCCGGAAATCTCATGCAAAACTCGAAGGGGGAATACACGAATGCCGTGTATGCCCTCACCAACATGTTGAACCGGATTCGCGAAGAGAATTTCACGCATGTACTCGTCGCCTTCGACAAAGGGAAGGCGACCTTCAGGCATAAAGCGTATGAAGAATACAAAGCCAAACGGAAACCCATGCCCGACGAGTTCAAAAGTCAGCTCCCCCTTGTGAAAGAGGTTCCCGAAAAACTCGGCATGGCCGTCCATGAATCCGAGGAGATCGAGGCCGACGATATCATCGGTTCGTTGGCCAAGCAGTATTATGACGCTTTCGACGCCATCGAGATCATCTCCAACGACCGTGACCTCTATCAACTCCTGAACCACAAGGTGACCATGCGGATTGCCAAACGCGGCATCGATATCGACGAGACCTATACGCAAAAGAATCTCGAGAAGGATTTCGGCCTCACTCCCGCACAAATTCCCGACTTGAAAGGTCTCATGGGGGATTCTTCCGACAACATCCCCGGTATTCCCGGTGTGGGTGAGAAGACCGCTTTGCGCTTGCTGCATGAGTACGGCTCCATCGAGACCATCCTCAAAAATCTCAACGAGCTGAAAGGCAAGCTCAAAGACCGGATCGCCGACAATGCGGATGACGCCCTGAAATGGCGGGATTTGGCCAAGGTGAAGACCGATGCCGACATCGGGCTGGATCTTGATGATATCGCCTATGAAGGCCCTGATGAGGACGAACTCAAGCGTTTCTATGAACGGATGGAATTCCACAGTCTCCTCAAACGACTCGCAGGCGCGAAAGAGAACGACAAGAAGAAAGAGGCCGAGATCATCCGGGACAAGGAGAAGATCCCCGCCGTTTTGCGCGGGCATGTGTACATCGTGCTTGAAGCTTTCGGCGAGAACCACCACCACGCCGAAAGACTCGGTTTCGGCATCGAGAGTGATGCGGGACATTACTTCATTCCCTACGACGTCTTCCTCGCTTCGCAAGACATGCAGGAGTTCCTTGCGGATGACGCCTG
>PUKL01000007.1 GCA_003552275.1 Mollicutes bacterium | reverse complement strand
CTCTTCCTCTTCGACATCTCTACAGAGAAGGTGCGCCGCATCCTCCCCAAGGATTTCTCCGTCGAGAGTTTCACGCTCTCTGCAGACAAGTTGAAGCTCTATTACACCGGCAAGAAGAAGGAGAAGATCCGTTCCTTGACAAGCCGGATTTATGTCTATGACATGGAGACCGACACCCACACCGTCCTCTACGACAAGTTGGACCATAGTGTCATGGGATTGGCCGAAGTCGACGGCGAGCTCCTTGTCGTCGCCCGCGACATGGCCGAATACGGCCTCAACGAGAATCCCGACTTCTTCTTGGTAAAGAAGGGAGAGCTCGAACTCCTCAAGAGATTCGGTGGCTCGTATGGGAACACGGTCGGCACCGATTGCCGCCTGCTTGCTTCGGAGAAGACCTTCGTCAAGGACGGTCGTTTCCATTTCATCGCCACGGTCGACGCCCACACCGAATGGAAGGCGGTCGGTCTCGACGGCGAGATGGAGACCGTCCTCGCCATGGACGGATCCATCGACGGCCTTGTGCCCTTCGATGACGAAGCCCTTCTCATCGCCATGAAGGGTACGCGGCTGCAGGAAGTCTACCGATATGATTTCTCTGATGAGAAGCTCTCCATGCTCACGAGGAAGAACACCCGTGTCTTGCGCGACCATTACGTGGCGACACCCCGACCGCTCGTCTTGCCGAGAGAAGACCACGAGGTGAAAGGGTTCGTCCTTCTACCCAAAGACTATGACCCCGCCAAGAAATATCCCGCCGTCTTGAACATCCACGGCGGGCCGAAAACGGTCTATGGAAACGTCTTCTATCACGAGATGCAATATTGGGCGAACGAGGGGTTCTTCGTCTTCTTCGCCAACCCCCGGGGGTCGGACGGCAAAGGCGACGCCTTCGCCGACATCCGTGGCAAATACGGCACCATCGACTATGAAGACCTCATGGCCTTCACCGACGAAGTTCTCGCCGAGTACAAAAGCATAGACGAAGACAGACTCTTCGTCACGGGCGGCTCTTACGGCGGCTTCATGACGAACTGGATCGTCACGCACACGGACCGGTTCCGCGCCGCCGTGACGCAGAGGTCCATCTCCAACTGGTTCTCGATGTATGGCACAAGCGACATCGGCAACATGTTCGTCACGGACCAGATGCAAGGACACCCTCTGCGGGACAGGGAGAAACTCTACGAACAATCCCCCATCAAGCACGCCTTGAACGTCAAGACCCCGCTGCTTTTCATCCATGCCGACAAGGACCACCGCTGTCCCATCGAACAGGCCCAGCAGTTCCATGCCGTCTTGCAGGCCGAAGGTGTGGAGACGAAACTCGTCTGGATCAAGGACGAAAGCCACGGCCTCTCCCGCGGCGGCAAGCCTGAGGCCCGCATCAAGCGATTGAAGGAGATCACCGGTTGGTTCGAGGACCATATGTGAAATGACCGAGGGAGCCTGCGGGCTCCCTCGTTTTTCTATGTGCCGATGATCTGCAGATGGAGTTTGCGGTCTCTCGGACCGTCGAACTCGGTGAAATAGACGCCTTGCCAGGTACCGAGCCGCATCTTGCCGTCTTGAACGGGGATGGTGAGGTCGGGACCGACGAGCGAAGACTTGATGTGGGCGTCGGAATTGCCTTCCGCATGCCGGAACTCTTTTCGGTCGGGGAAACTCTTCTTCAACGCGAAAAGGAGATCGGAGACGACGGTGGGATCGGCATTCTCGTTGATGGTGACGCCGGCGGTCGTATGGGGGACGAAAAGGTGGACCACACCTTCGGTGACGCCTCGTTCTTTCAAGAAAGCTTGGATTTTGCCGGTGATGTCGACGAAGGCCTCTCTTGCGGGTGTGGAAACGATGATGGTGTCTTGGTGGATAGGCATGGCTTCACTCCTTCTTCATGGAATCACCCATCATTATAACCAAAACCTTGTCACAAGGAAAGATGGGTGACTTGTTTTCTGTGCATTGCATTCTAGGTATATGTGTGTTAGTATGGGCGACTGTTAAGGAAAAAAATCTCAAGGAGTATTGGATATTTATGAAAAAGATTCTAGTTGTCATGTTCGGCATGCTCATAACGGTCACCCTCGCCGCCTGCGGTGGGGAGACGGATGAACCGATCGCCATCATCAACG
The DNA here is from genome assembly GCA_003552275.1 of Mollicutes bacterium. GTDB lineage: Bacteria > Bacillota_I > Bacilli_A > Izemoplasmatales > Izemoplasmataceae > T1SED10-81. Next base: position 2,045 of record PUKL01000007.1, on the reverse strand, counting down.
AAGAAGAGATCATGGAAAGCGAATGGCAGGAACAGGTCGACTTCATGGTTTCCATGTATGAACAACAAGGCATCGATTTTGACGGTGAACAAGGTGAGATGTTCTTGGAACAAATCGAAGAACAAGCCTTGGAATCCTTGATCCAGGAAAGAATCCTCATCCAAGCGGCGGAAGATGAAGGACTCGCGGTCACCGACGAAGAGGTCGACGAGGCCTTCGAGGAACAAAGAGACTTCTTCGAGTCGGACGAGGCTTTCTTTGACGCCCTCGAGGCGGCCGGCTACACCGAGGATTCATTCCGGGAAGTGATCCGCACGGAACTCACCGTCGAGAATTATTTCGACGAGCATCTTGAAGAGGTGGACGTCGACGAAGAGGATCTCGAAGAGATGTATGAGACCCGCAAGGAGTACTACGAGGAACAAGGCGAGGAGATCCCCGATTTCGACGAGATGAAAGAGGACCTTGAAGAAGAATACATCATGGGCAAAGAACAAGAGCAGATGCAAGAGATCTATGACGAGCTCTATGAAGAAAGCGATGTCGAACGCCTGCTCGGCGAATGATCATTCGATAATTTTGGCGCCGGAAAGCCTTTGGCTTCCGGCGTCTTTTTTTTATGAAGAGGGTGAGGCAAGGATTTTTTTCCTAGAGGGTGTGTTTTGTGGTATCCTGAAATAGACGAAACAAGGAAGGGGACAACATGGAGCCGGAAAGGTGTGTCCGACATGGCTGAACAGTATGTGACCGGCTTACGGGACGACGAGGAGACTTTTACGGGTTTCCGGCGTCGGCGTTTGCTCAGGACGAGTTTCGTCTTGCTTGTCCTCGGTATCGTGGCGGGAATCGTGGCGAACCTGGTCCTGACGGCGAACACCCTCGCCATTGTTTTGTTGTCTTTGTCCTTGTCGGCCACGATTGTAGCCATCGTCCATTATCATCTGACGAAAAAAATCGAGGTTGCGGCCGTGACGGTCACCTTCATCGTGGTCGTGAGCTATCTTGTCTATCTTGGCGCGGCGCGACATTCGGTGTTCGTCCTCTATCTCTTCCCGCCCGTCCCGGTGGTCGCTTTCTATCTCACGGGGCGCAAGAAGGGAGCTATTTTCTCGCTTTCGGCGTTCATGCTCACCGTCGTGTATCTTGTATGGAACCGGAGCCTTTGGGCGGAAGCCGTCTTCGACGGGGGCTCTCTCACGAACTTCCTCGTCGGCACCGTCGCTTTTCTCGCCCTCGTGATGTGTTATGAATTGACCATCCACAAGGCCCAGACATCCTTGCGGAAGATCAACGAGGCGTTACGGATGCTTTCCATCACGGACACCCTGACAGGCATCCACAACCGCGAATGGCTCGATGCCGAATTGGACCGCCGCTTGGAAAACGCGAAAACGGGTGCGGGATTCTCCGTCATGATCTGTGATATCGACAATTTCAAACGGGTCAACGACGAGCACGGCCATATCGAGGGCGACAACGTGTTGAAAGCTTTCGCCGAATTGTTGGGGGAAACGACAAGTGATGATTGCCGCATCGGCCGCTGGGGCGGCGAAGAGTTCTTGATGGTCTGTGAGGCTTCCGATCCGCAAGAAGCCACGGAATGTGCGGAAAGAGTCCGCCGCGCCGTGGAAGAGGGCGACATCACACCCGACGGTCATTTGACGGTCAGTGTCGGTGTCGCCGTGTATGAACAAAAAGACACGGCGGTCTCTATCATCCGCCGTGCCGACCAAGGTCTATACATTGCGAAAGCGGAAGGGAAGAACCGGGTCCGTTGCGTGAAAGCGGATTGACCACAAGGGTCGTTGATTTCGGGACCGTTCATTGAAAAATCCTCGGGAGAGATGCTTATGGCTTTTTTGGAGTCGCTGCTCATCGTTGCGCCGTTGATTATTTTCACGGTGTTGCTCGCACTGATTTTCGACATATTCGATTACTTCTCTTACATTTTCGCCGTGATATGTGTGGTCATCGGTATCGCTTTTCTCTGGATCCAACAGTATTTTATAGCCATCGTTCTTTTTTCTTCCGGGGCGATCGGCTAT
>PUKL01000152.1 GCA_003552275.1 Mollicutes bacterium | reverse complement strand
AGTCCGAGTTCCTCGATGAGGCTTGTGAGCATGTCGGCTTGCACCTTGATGTCGTAGTCTGTTTCCATTTTGTCGGAAAGGCCCTGGTCGAGCATATCCACGCGCAGGACGAGAAAATCCTTCGTCAAAGCGGGAAGGAAGGACTCCCAGGACTTGTGCGACATCATGATGCCGTTCAGGATGAGCAACGGCGGTGCGTCTTTGTCGCCGTCGAGGACATAGTGGACGGATTTTCCTGCATAGTCGAATGTGCTCATGGCAGGTAACCGAGCTCCTTCGCCTTCTCACGGAGCTCCTCGCGGAAATCGGGATGGGCGATGGAGATGAGTTTCTCGACCCGTTCTTGCACATTCGCACCGCGCAGACGCACAGCACCATATTCGGTCACGACATAGTCGACATCGTTCCGCGAAAGCGTCACCCCCGCCCCCGGATTCAGGGTGGGGACGATCTTGCTGACGGTCTCTTTCTCCTGACCTTCCTTCTTGCGGATGGAGGCCGTCGAATAGAGCGAGATGAAACTTCTGCCGTTCTTCGCCCGTTGCGCGCCGACAGCGGTGTCGGTCTGACCGCCGGTGCCGCTCACCATGCGGGTGCCGACCGATTCGCTCGCGCATTGACCCGTGAGATCGACCTCGATGGTGGAGTTGATCGAGACTTGGTTGTCGTTTTGTCCGATGATACAGGGGTCGTTCACATAGTTGCCGTCGAGCATCATGACCTCGGGGTTGTCGTCGATGAAATCATAGAGTTCTTTCGTCCCCAAGGCGAAAGCGCAGACCATCTTGTCTTTGTGGAGGGTCTTTTTCTTGTTCGAGATGGCGCCCGACTTGAAGAGTTTCATGAACCCGGTCGTGAGCATCTCCGTGTGCACGCCGAGGTCCTTCTTGTCGGTGAGGGCGGCCGCCACGGCATTGGGCACGCCGCCGATGCCGAGCTGGATGGTGTCGCCGTTTTCGATGTATTTGGCGATGTGGGCACCGATCATCTCGTCCTTTTCGGTCGGGGGTTGTTCGGGCAGTTCGGGGGCGTCGTAGTCGACCTCGACAAAGTAGTCCACTTCGCTTTCATGCAGATGCAGATCGCCGTGCGTCCTCGGCAGATTGGGGTTGATCTCCAAAACGACCGTGTCCGCTTTTTCGATGACGAACTTCTCATAGACGTTCGAAAGCGAAAGCGACACATAACCGTGTTTGTCGGGGGGTGTGGCGTTGCCCACATAGAGATTGACATGCTTGTTGTCGAGGCGGCGTACGCCCGCGAAATGGAGATGGTTGGGGATGTAGGTGATGTTGCCGTTCTTGTAGGCTTTGCGGAGATCGGGAGAGAAGAACCAGGTGTTCACGGTGAAGGTGTCCGCATACTTTTTTTCGAGCATGTAGGGATAAGACGCGAGCGGCAGACAGTTGTCGACGCTCACATCTGAGACTTTGTCGGCGATCGTATGCAGGTTCATGAAGAATTCTCTTCCCTCGCTCGCGGCCATCCCCGATACGATGTGGTCGCCGCTCTTGACCAAGCCCAAAGCTTCGTCAATGGTGATGGTCTTCGCCATTGCTTGCATACCTCCTTGTGAATGCAAAGGTGAACGGGACGGCCGGAGCCGTCCCGCCGGATGAAGCGTGTCAGTCGAGCAGTTCGTCGATGCCTTGGAATTCTTCGACCACATCGAAGTAGCCGATTTCTTCTTCGGCGTCATATTGCATCTGGAGCAGACTCATGATCTGGGTGCCGAGACGCTTACCGTCCCTATAGTCGATCGGGGCGCCGAAGGGATATTCGAAGATGTCGGCCTCCATGGCGTCGATGAAGGCTTCCCAAGTGACGATACCATCTTCGCCGATCTCATCTTCGAGACGGTACATGCCTTCCACGAAGACCATGGCCGCGATCCAACCGGCGATGGCGAAGGTGTTGGCTTCATACTCGGGGTTCTCTTTCGAGATTTCTTCTTGGAATTCCAGATAGGCGTCGGTGAAATCTCCGTCTTCATCGAACAGGTTCACCCAGGCGTTGGAGTAGATGGGGAAAGCGCCGAGTGCGCCGTAGATGAATTCGACAAAGGAGGCGTCCGCGCACACATAGGATGTGAGGACGGGTGTTTCCGTGAGGCCTTGGGCGAGCAGGGCATAGATCGCTGTGACGGCGGGCCCTTGGTTCATGCCGAGGACGACGACGTCCACATCGGCGTTCACGATGCTCAAGGCTTCCGTTCCGTGGTCGTCACCTTCGACCTGGTAGCTGACGATTTCCAAATCGAGTTCTTCGTTCAACCGTTCCAAGCCGGCTTTGATTTCGAGTCCGACTTCATCGCCGGTGTAGAGGAGGCCGACCTTCTCGGCATCGAAAGAGCCCTTGGCGCGGGCGAGCATCATCTCACCCTCGAACTCGTAGACCGGTTGCACGGGGAAGCTGGCGCGCTCTCCGCCTTCAGCCTCTTCGGTCGCCACGGTCGAGGTTCCCGTGCCGTAATAGACCCGGGGGATGCCCTGCAGATTCAGATAATCCGCGGTCGCGGCCACCGTCGGTGTCCCGAAATGGCCCACAAAGGCGAAGATTTCATCATCTTCGAACAGTCTCTGGGTGTAGGTCATGCCCGTGTCGGCATCGAAGCCGTCACTGTAGTGGACGAGTTCGATGTCGCGTCCGAAGACGCCGCCTTTTTCATTGGTCATGGAAAGATAGGCTTCCATGCCCGCGATGAAGGGTTGGCCGACAAAACCGAAGTCGCCGGTCGTCACCGCTGTGTTACCGATGAGTATCTTGTCTTCGAGTACGCCTTGTGCATGTTCCTTTTCCTCGTCACGCCGGCATGCTGCGAGTGTGAGCGTGAAAAGCACGAGCAACGAAACTACAAGAATCTTTTTCATCATGTTTCCTCCTATATTTTCATTTTTTTTATCGCAAAGCAACATTGTGTTGCTATTTGCCGAGATAAGCTTGGACGAGCTCCTCGTCCTTGATGAGGGTTTCCGCCCGGCCTTGCCGGACGGTCTTTCCGACTTGCAGCACATAGGCGTAGTCGGCGATTTTCAAAGTCTGGAGAGCGTTCTGTTCGACGATGAGGATCGAGATCCCCATCCTGTTCAGTTCTTTGATGGTCTCGAAGATGCCCTTCACGATGAGCGGGGCGAGACCGAGCGACGGTTCATCGAGAATCAACAGTTTCGGCGTCCCCATCAGGGCGCGGGCGATGGCGAGCATCTGCATCTCACCGCCCGAGAGTGTCGCGGCGATCTGCTTCTTCCGCTCTTGCAATACCGGAAAGAGTGCGTAGACCCTCGCGAGATTGACCCGATAGCGTTCTTTGTCAGTGAGCTTCACCGGCGTGTCTTTCGTCTTGTCTTGGCGCCAAGCGTCGTAAGTGCTTCGGAAACGTGCCGGCACGGCCTTCTCGTTCACTGTCGATATGGGCACCTCTCCGCCTTTCAGCGTGAAGGCGCCGATGCGGAGATTCTCCTCGACGGTAAGGTCGGTGAAGACCTGCCGTCCTTCGGGGACATGGAGGATCCCCTTCTTGGCGATCCTCTCCGCGGGGGCGCCGGCGATGTTTTCGCCGACGAAACGGATGGTTCCGCTATCGGGGGCAAGCAGCCCGCTCACCGTCTGCAGAAGGGTGGTCTTGCCGGCACCGTTGGAACCGAGTATCGCCACGATCTGACCGCGGGGGACTTCGAGTGATACGCCGCGGAGAGCTTTGACGGGCCCATAGGAGACATGCAGATCTTCAATCGTCAACAAGGATTCCACGTCAATCACCCTTTCCGAGATAGGCTTCCTGCACGAGGGGGTTTTGTTGGATTCTCTCCGGGGTGTCGTGGGCGAGGAATTGCCCGAAGTTGATCCCGATCACACTGTCGCAGATATCCATCACGAAAGTCATGTCGTGTTCGATGAGGAGGACCGTGATCTTGTATTCATCGCGGATACGCCGGATGAGGTCGCGCAAGTTGGCGGTTTCGGAAGCCGTCAATCCCGCCGCCGGTTCATCGAGGACGATGAGGCGCGGTTCGGCCATGAGGGCCCTCGCGACTTCGACTTTCTTCTTGATGCCGTAGGGTTGACCGTGGACATAGAAATCCTTGATGGGTGTGAGACCGAGGAAGTCGAGGACCTTCAGCGCTTTCTCGCGGAGCTCTTTTTCTTCACGGTGCAAGGCGGGAAGGCGGAAGATATGGCTCAAAATGTTCGTCTTGACCTGTTTTTGGGCCCCGATGAGCACGTTGTCGAGAATGGAGAGGTCGGGGACGAGTTCGAGATTCTGGAAGGTGCGCGCGATGCCGATGTCGACGATGTCGGTGACATCGGTCTCCCTAAGATCCTTTTCTTGACCGTCTT
>PUKL01000082.1 GCA_003552275.1 Mollicutes bacterium | reverse complement strand
GGTCGGGTCATTTCTTCATGTCTTTGAATTTATCGGCGAATAGTTCGCCCAGGGTCTGTGAATGTTCGTCTTTGTTGGAACTCTTCAGATGCTTCTTGTACTCGTCCTGGATGCGTTTCTTTTCATAGGCTTTCTTGCTGATGACCATCTGCCAATTCTCGCGGTTGAACTTCAAGACGACGGCATTGATGACCTGACCCTCTTCGAGGGCGTCGGAAACGTTCTCGACATGGGCGTCGGAAATCTCGGAGATGGGGAGGAAGCCGTAGACACCCTGGATTTCGACCAAAGCGCCGCGGTTTTGGAGTTCCTTGACTTCTCCGCTGACCTCTTCGCCGACTTTGACTTTGACGTCTTCCCAAGGATTGTATTCGAGGTGTTTCTTGGAAAGTTGCATCTTCTGGTTCTCGACATCGATTGAGAGGATCTGCACTTCGATCTCGTCGCCGACCTCGACATTGCCTGCGAGATTGAAACGGGGATTCCAGGAATAGTCGTTCCTGTGGACGACTCCGGCCACGTCGCGTTCGACTTCGACGAGGATGCCGAACTGCATCTTCTTGACGATCTTGCCCGTGACTTTTTCGCCCACTTTGTGTTCTTCGGCGAACGTCTCCCAAGGGCTCTTCTGGAGGGCTTTCAACGAGAGGGAGCGCTTGTCGCCTTCGGCACCGATGACTTTGACTTCGATTTTATCGCCCTCTTTGACGATTTCACTCGGTTGTTTGATGCGGTGATGGCTCATCTCGGAAATATGCAACAACCCCTCGACATTGTCGAAACGGATGAAGGCGCCGTAGGGGACGAGTTTCGTGACTGTGCCTTCGAGGACGTCGCCGACGTTGATGTCTTTGAGCTCCTCTTGTCTCTTGAGGTCCTTTTTGCTCTTCTCGACGGCCTTGTGGCTGACGACGATGCGGATGCGGTTGTTCTTGCGGCCGATCTCGATGATCTTGACGGGGAGTTTCTCATGCAGATAAGAGCGGAGGTCCTCGACATATTTGATCGAGACTTCGCTGCGCGGCATGAACATGTCAAAGCCTTGGGCGCGGACTTTCAGACCGCCCTTCACGACGTCTTTCACGACAGCCTCGATGATCTCGTCCTGTTCGAACTTGTTCTGGAGGTCCTCGAACAACTCCTTTTGTTCGAGCTCGACACGGGAAAGCAGGACGATCCCCTGCTCGTCATCCTTCTTCCGGACGACAGCCTGGATCTCATCACCCTTTTTCACGACATCATGGCAGGTCTGGGCGTCGAGACGGGTCAGACGTTCAAGATGGATGGTGCCTTCCGTCGCGTAGCCGATATCGACGATGACCTCTTTGTCTTTGACTTCGTAGACCGTTCCGGTGACGACCTTGCCTTCCTCGATATTCTTGATCTTCATGTCAATCTACCTCTTTCACTATGGACTCTATGGTTTTCACTACATCTTCGATTCTCATGTTGGATGTATCGATGATCACCGCGTCATTGGCGGGTTTTAAAGGACTGTGGATCCGGTTGGTGTCAAAGTCGTCACGGGCGATGATCTCACTTTCGAGATCCTCCAAGGGAATGTGCAGACCTTGTTCCTCGTTCTCTCTGAAACGCCGCAAGGCACGGGTCTTCACATTCGCGGTGAGAAAGAACTTGTAATCGGCCGCGGGGAGGACGTTGTAGCCGATGTCGCGACCGTCCATGACGATGTCTTGGTCTTTGGCGATGCATTTTTGACGTTCGACGAGTTTCTTCCTGACGAGGCGGTGCGAAGAGACGAGCGATACATTGTTCGAGACTTCTCGGGTGCGGATGTCGCGACTGACATCGGCCCCGTCCATGTGGAGTCTTCCTTCCACATAGCTGAATTCCGTGTCATCGAGAAAGCCGAAAGCCTCCTCGTCGACGAGCTCGATGTTCATCCGCATCGCTTTCAATGTAATGGCGCGATACATCGCGCCAGTGTCTATGTAGGTGAAGTCGAACAAGTCGGCCACGAGTCTGGCGATGGTGCTTTTCCCCGCGCCGGCGGGACCGTCGATGGCAATTTGCGTCGTCTTCATCTGACCACCCCACTAAAATCAAAACCATTATACCACATGTGGCGTCATTTCGATAATCGGTTTTGGTCCGGGTTCCATGATTCTCGCTTTTTGGACACCTTCGACTATTTTAGCAGACATGGACCCGCGCGTCCACCTTTTGGCCGGTTTTTTTGGTCGTGGACTCCATCAGAAACGACGGAGCCCTTCACAAAAACATTCCTTGATAATGAAAACGCTTTTTGGTATACTTTACACAAGTCTATTTGCTATCATATCATGATACGAAGACAAAAACGAGTGAACAATCGACACGGGTGGGTGGAAACAGTGAACATATTCGGCATGAACCAACTCATCAGTATAGCGCTTGTCTTCAGTGTCGTGGCGATGCTTTACGCACTCGTCCTTTTTTTGAAAATCAAGCGTATCGAAAAAGGGATCCCGCGCGTCATCGAGATCTCCGGCTATATACGCGAGGGTGCCATGGCCTTCTTGGGCAGGCAATACAAGATGCTCGCCATTTTTGTCGTGGCGCTTTTCTTCATCGTCGGTTTCGCGATCGGTTTCCAGACCGCCGGCGCCTTCGCTTTCGGCGCTTTCCTGAGCGGTCTCGCCGGTTATCTGGGTATGCGTGGCGCCGTCGCTTCGAACTCCCGCACGGCCACAAGCGCCGACAAAGAAGGCATGAACAAGGCTCTCGACGTGGCCTTCAGCGGCGGAGCCGTCATGGGTATGAGCGTCGTCGGACTCGGTCTCACGGGACTCATCCTCTATTATTTCATCGGCACCCACCTTTTCGGACTTGAAATCGCCGATCTGGCCACCGTGCTCACCGGTTTCGGTCTGGGCGCATCCACCATCGCCCTCTTCGGCCGCGTGGGCGGCGGCATCTACACGAAGGCCGCCGACGTCGGGGCCGACCTCGTCGGCAAGATCGAAGCGGGCATCCCCGAAGACGACCCCCGCAATCCCGCCGTCATCGCCGACAACGTCGGCGACAATGTCGGGGATGTGGCCGGAATGGGCGCCGACCTCTTTGAAAGCTTCGTCGGCTCCTTGATCAGCGCCATCACCCTCGGTGCCGTCATCGGTATCGAACACGCCCTCTTTCCCGTCTTCTTGGCCGCCTTCGGCATCATGGCGAGCATGCTCGGCGTCATCACCATCCGCACAAAGAAGGCCGACGCCCCCCACAAAGTCTTGAAACAAGGTACCTACGTGGCGGGGGGATTGTTTCTGCTGTTCGCCTTTTTCCTCACCTTCACCTATTTCCAAAACGGTCATTTTGCTGATTTCGGTCCGTTCATCGCCATCATCTCCGGTTTGTTCGTCGGGCTCATGATCGGACTCATCACCGAAATCTACACGTCCAGTGAATACAAGAAAGTCAAGGGTATCGCCAAACAATCGGAGACCGGCCATGCGACCAACATCATCGGAGGCCTCTCCATCGGCATGGAGTCCACGGCGATCCCCATCATCCTCATCAGCATCGTCATCATCATCGCCTATCAGGTCGCCGGCCTCTACGGTATCGCCCTGTCCGCCGTCGGCATGCTTTCGACGACGGGCATGACAATCGCGATCGACGCTTACGGTCCCATCGCCGACAATGCCGGGGGGATCGCCGAGATGGCGAACCTCGACCCCCGGGTGCGGGAGATCACCGACAAGCTCGACAGCGTCGGCAACACCACCGCCGCCATCGGCAAGGGCTTCGCGATCGGCAGTGCCGCCCTCACGTCTCTCGCCCTTTTCAGCGCTTTCGTCACGGCGACCGGGCTGCAGGCGATCGATGTCGCCACCCCGAGAGTGATCGTCGGCCTCTTGATCGGCGCGATGCTCCCCTTCCTTTTCAGCTCGCTCACCATGAGCAGCGTCGGGCGGGCGGCTGCCAAGATGATCGACGAGGTGAGAAGACAGTTCAAAGAGATCAAGGGCATCATGGACAAGACGGCGAAACCCGACTATGCACGTTGTGTCGACATCTCCACCAAGGCCGCGCTGAAAGAGATGATCGCCCCGGGTCTCCTCGCTGTCTCGGCCCCGCTCATCATCGGTTTCACCTTGGGGCCCGCCGCTTTGGGCGGCCTCTTGGCCGGTGCCCTCGTTAGCGGTATCTCGATGGCCATCTTCATGGCCAACTCCGGGGGAGCTTGGGACAACGCCAAGAAGTTCATCGAAGAAGGCCATCACGGTGCGAGCGGCGGCATCGCGCACAAGGCGAGCGTGACCGGGGACACGGTCGGCGATCCCTTCAAAGACACCTCCGGCCCTTCCATCAACATCCTCATCAAACTCATGGCGATCATCAGCCTCGTTTTCGCCGCTTTGTTCTGACCAAACGAAAAGACGCCTTCGACGGCGTCTTTTATTATGGGCTCATTCGAATGGGTACAACCTCCCCCGTTCAAGGGGTCGGTATGTTGCCACCGCTTCGGGTGAGGCCCTTTTTCTCTTTGAGGCGTTTTTTGATGTATCCGTGCAGCACGATTCCACTCGCGAGGAGAACGAGGATCAACATGACATAGGCGCTCGCATCCTGGGCGACGAGATTGCCGTCGGCATGGATGCGTTTGAAGAGGAAACCTTCGATGAGGACCCGTTCATGGACACCGGCGATCTGGACGATCTGGGAATAGAAGGTGACTTGTGCGAAAAGAACGATGGCGAGTCCGTAGATGAGGGCCTGGGATTTCTTCTTCATGAAGAGTTGCACAAGGATGATGGCGGCGTACACGAAGGGAAGGACCGGTATGAAGTTGAATCGTTCCCCGGTCGCGAGGTCCTCAAAGCGGAAGACATACCAATGCACGGTGACCTCCGCTTCGGGGAGGACACCGCCGCTTGTGGTCGTGAAGACGGCCGTGAGTGCGACATGCAACGCCAAAGCCACCACAAGGACCAGAAGGTCCTTCTGGAATGTGTTCAGTCTGGACATGGGCATCCTTCTTTCCGGAACCAGCCTTGTCTAACCGCCTTATATTGTAACACGGAAAAGGTCTTCGGCAAGAGACTTTTCAAGGTAAACGGTTTCGTTGCACTCGCTCTTTGGTTTCGGGTGTGTCATCCTATAAAGGAAGGCCCATGGATAAAAAAAGACTCGTCCGCAATCAGCGGAGAGTCTTGTTCTTGGCTTTCTCGACGAGGAGACGGAGTCTCTTCAACTCATGGATTTTCAAAGGGCGATCCTCGCCCTTGGCGAGTCCGTCCAAGGTGATTATGCCGAAACGGACGCGCTTGAGTTTGACGACCGGATGGTCGAAGGAAGCGAACAGTTCCTTGATATGATGGTACTTCCCTTCGGTGATGACGAGTCGGAGTCTCGTGCGCGCCTTCTTCTTGTCATAGACGACGTCCCGGATCTTCGCCGGCTTCGTCATTCTGCCGTCCAGTTCGACACCGCGAGCGATCGCTTTCGAGGTGGTCTTGCGGACGAAGCCCTCGAGCGTGACCTCGTATTCCTTCTCGATGTCATAGCGGGGATGGGTGAGGGAGACCGTGAGGTCGCCGTCATTCGTCATGAGGAGCACACCGGACGCATCATAGTCGAGCCGGCCGACAGGAAAGAGCCTTCTATCTTTCGGCAGATAGTCGACAACGGTCCTTCTCCCCTTGTCGTCGCGGGCGGTCGAGACACACCCCTCGGGCTTGTAGAAGACGTAGTGGACTTTCTCTTCGGGCTCCACGGGCTTCCCGTCGACAGTGATCGTATCGGATGAAGACGCCTTGGTGCCGAGCGTCGTGACTTTCTTCCCGTTCACCCTGACTCTTCCTTCAGTGATGAGCTCTTCCGCTTTGCGGCGAGAACAGAGTCCACTTTGGGCGATCAGTTTCTGCAACCTTTCTTCCAAGCGATCACTCCTCCTCTTCTTCCTCGACCGCTTGCACGTGGAGGTGGACATATTTGATGCGGCGTTCGCGGATTTCTTTGATCGTGAAAGTGAGAAGGAAGACGACCGTCTCTTCTTCATGGTCATAGTTCACCATCGTCTGGCGGATGGTGTGCTCCATGTCGACGGAGGGGAGGGATTCGAAACGTTCGAAGAGCCAGCTTCCCAAAGTCTTCTCCTCTTTGTCGGGGGGCGTGCCCAGGTCCAGTTCTTCGAAGAGGTCGCCCAGCTCGATGTCGGCGTTGACGCCGTAGACGTGCTCGTCGATCTGTTTCAAGAACTCGTCGTCGATGTCGTCATGTTCGTCGTAGATCTCGCCGACGAGTTCCTCGATGGCGTCTTCCATCGTGACGATGCCGCTCGTCCCGCCGAATTCGTCACTGACGATGGCGAGATGGGAATTCTCGCGTTGCAGGGTTTCTATCAAGGTGTCGGCCCGCATCGATTTCGACACGAAGACCGGGGGATTCATGATCTTGCGGACATCGATGGGTTTCTTTTGGATGATATGGGTGAAGAAGTCGCGCTCGTTCAGGATACCGATGATGTTGTCGCGGTCGCCGTCATAGACGGGAAGGCGGGAGAACTGATGGTCGAAGAACTTCTTGACGATCGCATCGTGCGACTCGTTCACTTCGACGGCGACCATGTCGACCCGCGGCGTCATGATCTCATAGACCTTCTTCTCGTCGAGGTCGAGCACACTCTGCAACATCTCCGCTTCTTCTTCGTCGATCGAGCCCTCTTCCTCCATCGTGTCGATGATGGTCTCGAGCTCGCTTTCGCTCACACTGATGGTCACACGGGCGTCTTCACGCAAGAAGAGCTTCTTGATCTTCAAAAAGACGATGGTGACGGGCTTCAAAATCCGCATCGTCCAAAAGAGCACCCCGCTGATACGGATGGCGATGGTCTCGCTATGGCGTTTGCCGAAACTCTTCGGCACGATTTCGCCGAAGATGAGGATGATGGTCGTCATCACCACCGTGTTGAAAATGGTGACGAGCGTCTCTTGGTCGATGAAGATGCGCGTGAAGATACCGGCGGACACGGTCGCCAAAGCGACATTCGCGAGGTTGTTGCCGACGAGGATGGTGGTGAGGGCGTAGTCGAACCGTTCATGGATCCAAAAGGCCTTTTTGCTGCCTTTTTTACCCTCCTCGATGAAATTCTTGATGCGAATGGGGTTCAGGCTGGAAAAGACCGTTTCGCTCATGGAGAAAAAACTCGAGATGACGAGCAGGATGACGAGGAGCACAAAGCTCATCGGGGGAATTTCGACGGCCAATAAGACGGGGATGATGAGGGAACTGTCCAAAAGGGTTCACTCCTCCTAAGCTTTGGTGCTGTATTTGCCGGTCACGGTGTTGACGACGATCTTTTCGCCTTCGTTTATGAACATGGGCACCTGCAGGGTGTACCCCGTCTCCAGGGTCGCATCCTTCGTGGCATGGGCGGCGGTGTTGCCGCGTACGCCGGGGACGGTGTCGGTGACGGTGAGGGTGACCTTCTCGGGAAGATCGACGCCCAGGATCTCCGATTCATGGAAACGCACTTCGACGTCGATTCCCTCGACGAGGAAGTTCTTTTCGTGTTCGAGCTGGGCTTCGTTGATCTCGATTTGTTCGTATGTCTCCTTGTTCATGAAGACATACAAGGGCCCGTCGGCATAGATGAACTGCATGGGACGTCTTTCGATCATCGCCGTCTCGACCTTTTCGCCGGCGCGCCAGGTCTTGTCGGTGATCGTACCCGTGCGCAGGTTCCGCAGTTTGCTGCGGACAAAGGCGCTGCCTTTGCCGGGTTTCACGTGTTGGAACTCGATGATCTGATAGAGGTTTCCTTCATGTTTGATGGTCAGACCGGTCTTGAAATCATTGCTTGTGATCATGTTCACCACTCCAGTTGATGTATGTGTTGTTTCAGAGGGACTCTTCGAACCAAGCGTCCTTGACGAGTTTGTTGAAACCCACCATGGCGTCTTTGAAAGTGAAACGGAGGAGTTGACGGCGTACGCCGCGACTCAATACGAGGTCAACCGACAACCGCTCTTCGAGCGGCTTGATGTTCGCCTCGAACACATCGGCGCGACGGACGACTTTCTTCAACGTCTCCAAGTCGGTGCCGAGCAGTTCCACATCCCGGGCGCGGTCCTTGTCGAGGTTGAAGATCTCGACATGGCTCACATCCTGGAAGACCATGACCGCTTCGTCTGTCTGTTTGGCGTGGAACGAGGTGTTTTCCGGATGGTCCTTCTTCAAATCGATGTGGGAGAGCTCGAACACCGCATGCTTGTTTTCGAGAAAGCGGACGCGATTGATGGTGGTGTTGTAGAGGGATATATCGCCGAGATAACCGGGCGTCAAATGGTCGAAGTTGTCGGAAAAGCTGTCCATGAGGCGGAGCGTGGTCTTGTTGTATTCGGGAGCGAGTTCTTGGACATCCAGTTCATCGCCCTCGATGAACACCTTGTATGGCCTTTTCCGTTTTTTGAAATGCCCCTCGTAGTCGAAAATGGTCTTGAGCTTCTCCAAGTCCGCTTCATAGCGCTTGAGGGGGATGGTCAGACTGTCTTTGCGGGTGCGGATTTTCAGCTTGTTCTTCTTGGTGAGACGGACCTTCTCGACTTCATTGAAAAGATACAAGCGGTAACGCCGGAAAAAGGTCTGTCTGGCAAAGGCGTCGGTCGTGACGAGGACACGGTGCGTGGTCTTCGTGTGAAAGTAGAGCAAAGGCCCCGCCAACAAGGGAAGACTCACCAAGGCGACATATTGGGGGTACGGCTGCAGGATCTCGGTTTCCATCACTTGGAATGTTTCCAGCAGGAAGTAGACGAGAATGATGAAAAAGAGCCCGATAAAAAGATGGGCGTATTTGCTGATGTGATCGGCGCGTTTGAAGACCCGGTAGTTGGAAAGGGGTCGGTTGGTCTTTTTCAGATAAGCGTTGATCAAACGGTTCATGCATTCCCTCCCCTTCACCCGATGATGGAATAGAGTACCGCCAAAAAAGCGAGGCTCAGAACGGCTCCCAAAGGTGGAAGGAAGAGCGTCCTTTGCCACTGTTTCTTCCTTGTGGCCTCTTCTGTCCCATACACGAACACATGGAGAACGATGACCAGGACGATCAAGGCCGGCCAAAGCAATAATGCCGTGACCATGAGCACATCACCGAGGACGGAGAACCGCCCGAACCCGGCGTTGAAACCCAAAGCGAAGGTCGGAACGATGAAGAACCCGACCAAGAGGCCGACAACATAGGGATAATGCTTTTGTAACCGTTTCATGACATCACCCTGACAAGATGCCTTCAAGTGTCATTATTATATCATAGTTCATTGGAGAACAAAACGTCAAGCCGTCCGGATGTGAAAAGCTCCGAATTGACAACCGCCGCATCCATCAATTATAATGCTTGGGACGGGGGTGAACACATGGGAGACTTCCTCTTCTACGCTATCGCCATCGCTATCGGCTTGTTCATCGGCTTCTTCCTCGTTCGCAAGAACAAGGAGACAAGATTCAAAGAGGGTGAACGTCTGGTCATTCTCGAATGGCCGGAGTTCAAGCGCAACATGCGGAAAGGACAGCTCATCGACATCCGCAAGGAAAAGGATGTCGAGAAGGAAAAAATCAAGGGCGCGCGTCGCATTCCCGTTCGCGCCCTGACAAGCAAATATCAGACCAAGGTCCGCAAGGACCTACCCCTCTACATCTACTGCAACACGGGGAAAAAATCCTACAAAGCGGCAAAGAAACTGCTCCACAAAAACTTCAGGAAGGTCTACATCCTCAGAGGGGGCCTTCCGGCCACCAAAATGACTTTCGAGAAAAACGGGCGCGATTGACGCCCGTTTTTTCATGTCCTGTCGACTTCCTCGAGTTCGATCGCTTGAAAGACGATCTCTCCCTTTTCACCCCGGGCACTCTCGAAACAGAGTCTTATCCCTTCGTCTTCGCGGCGGAACTCCAAGTCATGGATGACAAAACGTTCTTTGGAGAAATCCTTGGCCGCGAATGAAAAGGCGCCCACTTCAAAGAGGATGAGTTTGACGACGGTGTCTTTTTCCAAGCGGGGGTTCACATCGGAGAGGATTTCAATCTCGAGCACGGCCCGCTCCTTCTCGAGGATGATGCGGCGGAGGAAGCCGTCGTGGAACACCGGTGGTCCACCGAGTTTTTTGGCCAATTGTGTGGATTTGGTCGCATCGAGTTGATACATGGACATCACTCCTCCTTTGTTATTATAACCCCTCATGATCCTTCTTGACAATCAAGTCGGGTTGCGCATGGATTCCCGACCGGCTTGGAAACCGTTTACATTTTCCCCTTTTTTCGTTATAATCTTCTTTGGTGCACGATGTCCCTTAGGAAGGATGAGAACATGAAGAACGATTTTGCCCCCGAGCCTTACCGGATCAAGATGGTGGAACCCCTCCGTCGGACGACCAGGGAAGAACGTCTGGTCCTCCTCAAAGAAGCCGGGTACAACATCTTCGGCTTGAAGAGCGAGGATGTCTATATCGACATGCTCACCGACTCCGGCACCGGCGCCATGAGCGACAGACAATGGTCGGCGCTCATGCAAGGTGATGAGGCCTACGCCGGTTCACGGAGTTTCTACAAACTCGAGACGGTGGTCAAAGAGATCACCGGCTACGAACACTTCCTCCCCGCCCATCAAGGTCGGGGCGCCGAACAGGTCGCCCTTCCCTATTTCGTGAAAAAGAAAGGCATGTACTTCATCTCGAACATGCATTTCGACACCACCCGCGCCCATGTCGAACTCGCGGGCGGCAGAGCCGTCGATTGTGTCGACGAAGTCTGTTTCGACACGGAAAGGTATCATCCCTTCAAGGGCAATTTCGACCTGGAACGCCTCGAAACACTCATCCTTGAACACGGTAAAGAGAACATCGCCGGCATCATCGTCACCCTCACCAACAACTCCGCGGGCGGTCAACCCGTGAGCCTCGAGAACCAGCGGGGCGTGCGGGAGATCTGCGACCGATACGACCTCCCCTATATCATCGACGGTGCCCGCTATGCGGAGAACGCCTACTTCATCAAGATGCGTGAGGAGGGCTACGCGGAAAAAGAACTATCAGCGATCGCCAAAGAGCAGTTCGCTCTCGGCGACCTCTTCCTCATGAGCGCCAAAAAGGACGGCCTCGTCAACATCGGCGGCCTCATCGCCATCAAGGACGACGAAGACCTCTTCCGCTACTGCCGCACCCGTCTCGTACCGCTCGAAGGCTTTCCGACCTACGGCGGCATGAGCGGCCGCGACATGGAGGCTCTGGCTGTCGGTCTGAAAGAGGGACTCGATTTCGAGTACCAACGCCATCGCACCGACCAGGCCCGCTATCTCGGCGAGAGTCTGAGAGCGGCGGGGGTGCCGATTCAGTATCCTCCCGGAGGCCATGCGGTGTTTGTCGACTGCAAACGCATCGCTCCGCACATCCCTTATGACCGGTTCCCCGCCCAAGCCGTGGTGAACGCCCTCTATGTGGAGGCGGCCGTACGTGGTGTCGAAATCGGGTCCTTCCTCCTCGGCCGGGATCCCGACACGGGCGAGAATCTCGAGAGCCCGATGGAGTTCATGCGGTTGACCATCCCCCGGCGGACCTACACATACGCCCATCTCGACCATGTCGCAGAGGGTGTCAAGAAAGTCCATGAAAACCGGGATGCTCTCCGGGGATACACTTTCGAGTACGAACCCCCCGTCCTCAGACATTTCACCGCGCGGCTGCGGCCGTTGTAAAAAAAGCGCATGATGCGCTTTTTTTAGCGCTTGTATGCGATTGAGATTTTTTCCTTCTCGGGGTGTTGTTGTGAAAACGCTAACATGTTATAATCAAAAATGTTGTTATACAGGATACTGAAACGGGAGGTAACCATGGGAAAAAAGATACTTGCCATCAATCCAGGATCAACCAGTACGAAAATTGCGGTCTTCGATGACGAAATATGCACTTACAAGACCACCGTGCGTCATGACACGGACGAACTCGCCGACTTCGAGAAGATCTTCGACCAATACGACTTTCGCAAGAAAGCCATCATCCAGACCCTCGAAGAGCAGAATTTCTCGCTGGACGAATTCGATGCCGTCGTCGGTCGCGGAGGCATGCTGAAACCCCTCGAGAGCGGCACCTACTCCGTCAACGACACCATGGTCGACTATGTGCGTCGAGCGGTACGGGGCGAACACGCCTCCAACCTCGGCTGCGTCATCGCCAAAGAGATCGCCGACCAACAAGACATTCCCGCCTTCATCGTGGACCCGGTCGCCGTGGATGAGATGGAAGACATCGCCCGCTACAGCGGGATGCCCGAAATCAAACGCCAAAGTCTCTTTCACGCCTTGAACCAGAAAGCGGTGGCCAGAAAGACGGCCGCAGACCTCGGCAAGAAGTATGCGGACATGAACCTCATCATCGCTCATCTCGGAGGCGGCATCAGTGTGGGCATCCACAAGAAGGGCCGGGTTGTCGATGTGAACAACGCCTTGGACGGAGATGGCCCCATGAGTCCCGAACGCAGCGGTTCCGTACCGTTGGGCCCCCTCTACAAGATGTGCTTCAGCGGGAAATACACCCTCGAAGACATCAAGCGGAAAAACTACGGCCGGGGTGGTCTCGTCGCATATCTCGGCACAAACGACGGTTTCGAGATTTCCCAGCGCATCAAGAAGGGCGACGAAGAAGCCAAGTTCATCTATGAAGTCATGTGCTATCAGATCGCCAAAGAGATCGGCAGCGGGGCGACCGTTCTGAAAGGGGATGTCGACGCGATCGTGTTGACGGGCGGACTCGCCTATGACGATTATCTCGTCGATTTCATCAAGGAACGTGTCGGCTTCATCGGCGACGTGTTGGTCTATGCCGGTGAAGACGAGATGGAATCCCTCGCCCTCGGCACACTCCGGGTGCTGAACAACGAAGAGGAACCGAAAACCTACAAATGATGGGGTGACAACCGTGAAAACCATGAAGAGTCTGGTCCAAGAAGCGAAGAAACGCTCGAAAAAGACCCTCGTCGTCGCCGTCGCCGATGACGCACACGTCCTGCAAGCGGTCGAGATGGCCCGCAAGGAAGGTTTCATCGACGCCGTCCTCGTCGGCAACAAGGCTTCCATTCGTGAAACCCTCGAAGACTTGAACCTCGATGAGAAGAACTATTCCATCATCTCCGAAAGCGAACCGTCCCGGGCCTGCGAAAAAGCCGTCAAGACGGTGAGCAAGAACAAAGGGCACTTTCTCATGAAGGGCCTCGTCGACACATCCACCATCCTCTCGGCGGCCCTCTCGAAAGAATTCGGGCTCCGGACCGGCAACCGTCTCTCGCATGTGAGCGTGATGGAGATCCCCGCCTATCACAAGCTCCTGCTCATGAGTGACGGAGCGATGAACATCGCCCCCACCGTCGACGAGAAACAGCAAATCATCGAGAACGCCGTGAAAATCGCCAAGGCCGTCGGCATCGACGCCCCCAAAGTCGCCTGTCTCGCCGCGGTCGAGAAAGTGAACTCCAAGATGCGGGCGACCCTCGATGCCGAAGAATTGAAAAAACGTTCCCGGAAGGGTCTCATCAAAGGAGCCACGGTCGACGGTCCCTTCGCCCTCGACAACGCCGTCAACAAAGAAGCCGCGGCGCACAAGGGCATCGACTCGCCGATCGCCGGCGAAGCGGACATCCTGCTCATGCCCCAGATCGAAAGCGGCAACGTCTTCTACAAAAGCATGATGTTCTTGGCGAAAGCCAAGAGTGCGAGCGTCATCGCCGGCGCCAAGAGACCCATCGTCCTCACGAGTCGCGCCGACACCGAAGAAAGCAAGTTCTACTCGATCGCACTGTCCGCCCTGGTCGCGGACATGGACGAATAAAACAATTCCAAGGATAGGAGTGCAGAAATGAAAAAGAAGAAATCAGAATTCACAGACAAGGTTTTCGACTACACCAACGAAGGTTTTGAACAAATCATCTACTTCCACAACAAGGCCACCGGCCTCAAAGGCATCACCTGCATCCACGACACCCGTCTGGGTCCCTCCTGCGGCGGCACCCGCTTCTACAACTATGAATCCGAGGAGGAAGCGCTCTATGACGTCACCCGTCTCGCCAAGGGCATGACCTACAAGAACGCCGCGGCCGGACTCGACATCGGCGGCTGCAAGACCGTCATCATCGGCGACCCCAAGAAGCTGAAAAGCGAAGAATTCTTCCGCGCCTACGGCCGTTACATCCAGAGTCTCAAGGGTAGAGTCTACACCGGTCAGGACATGAACATCACCTTGAAGGATTGCGAATACATGGACAGAGAGACCGACTATGTCTCCGGCGGCAAGCGCAAGGGTGCGGGAAGCACCACGCCCCTCACCGCTTACGGCACCTACGTCGGCATTCTCGCCGCCGTCAAGAAAAAACTCGGCCAAGACAATCTCGACGGCCTCACCATCAGTTTCCAAGGTGTCGGCGCCGTTGTACAGGATATGATCCAACACCTGCAAAAACATGATCTGAAGCGCATCTATTTCACCGATATCGACGAAGAGAAGATCAAACAGTTCAAAGAGTTAGTCCCCCTCGCCAACTACGTCGAGCCCGACGAGATCTATGAAAAGAGATGCGACGTCTTCTCGCCGAACGCGATCGGTGCCATCCTGAATGACGAGACGATACCGAAACTCAACTGCAAGATCATCGCCGGCGCGGCCAACAACATGCTCAAAGAAGAGGACAAACACGGTCCGATGCTCGAAGAGAAGGATATCCTCTACGCCCCCGATTTCGTCATCAACTCCGGCGGGGTCATCAACGTCTATCACGAGATGATGGGCTATCACAAAGAAAGCGCACTCCAGACCGCCGAAGGCATCTACGACCGCCTGATGGAGATCTTCGAGATCAGCGAGAAAGAGGGTATGCCGACCTACAAGGCCGCCAACATCATGGCCGAACGGAGAATCAACCGCCTTATCGAGATGCGCAAAGACCACGTGGAGACCCGCAGGCGTTTCCAATGGAACATCGAATGACCCTATTCACATGAAAGGATGTTTTATATGGCCACAAGAAGCACCCTCCCCCGGGGCATGATCGGCAAAAAGAGCCCCCGCATCTATAACCGGATCCGCACCACCCTCGAGACCGCCTACCAAAAGAACAACGTCATCCGCATCGAGACCCTGGAAGAGGCCTACAACCTCGCCAAGAACACACCCGGCACCGTCGTCACCGACCTGCCGGTGTATCGTGCGGAAGACCTCGGCCTCCCCGCCGACGCCAAAGTCCTCCTTTTCAACGACGGACGCATCACGGGACGCCAGGCGCAAGCGCGGAGAATCGTCGATAACGAAAACCGAGACGACTATGCGGATCTGCTCCGGGAGGCGATCTACGAGAACCGTTATCGCAACTTCTATCACGCGACCACCATCATCGGTCTCGACGG
This sequence comes from Mollicutes bacterium, assembly GCA_003552275.1. Lineage (GTDB taxonomy): Bacteria > Bacillota_I > Bacilli_A > Izemoplasmatales > Izemoplasmataceae > T1SED10-81. The sequence continues at coordinate 2,510 of PUKL01000082.1, read as the reverse complement.
GAGTTTCTCCGTGAGGGCCCACCTCCTCATCCCCGAAGGGTTCGAGAACACCCTTTATTCGTGGATGTTGAACTTCCAGACCCTCACCGACGAGATGAAGGAGATGTATGCCGACTCCACCCTCTTCGAGGACGAAGGCGACATCCTGCTCTATTCCGATCCCGACTATTTTGTCGAAGGATTCGAGGACGGGCTCGCCCTCTTCGACCGCGACCACAACTGCGCCGCCCTTCTCGGCATGCGCTATTTCGGCGAACACAAGAAGGGCTCGCTCACCATGGCCTGGTCCATCGCCGACAGACAAGGGTTCACCGCCTGTCACGGTGGCGTCAAACGTTTCAACCGTGCCCGCGGCGAATCGTTCGTCATGGGTGTCTTCGGCCTTTCCGGCAGCGGCAAGAGCACGCTGACCCATGACAAACACGACGGCAAATACGACATCACCGTTCTCCACGACGACGCCTTCATCATCAACAACAACGACCTTTCCACCGTCTCCATGGAGCCCTCCTACTTCGACAAGATCGCCGATTATCCCACGGATTCCCCCGAGAACCGTTTCCTCCTCACCATCCAGAACGCCGGCGCCACCGTCGACGAAGACGGTCTCGTCGTCCCCGTCACCGAAGACATCAGAAACGGCAACGGCCGGGCGATGAAATCCGTGTTCTGGACGACCGACAGGAAACTCGCCTTCAAAGAGAAATTCAACGCCCTCTTTTGGATCATGAAGGACGAATCCCTGCCCCCGCTTTTGAAGGTGGACGTTGCCGCCCTCGCGAGCACCTTCGGCGCGACCCTCGCCACAAGAAGGACGAGCGCCGAATTCGGGGCCGACCCGGACGAACTCGCCTTCGTACCCTATGCGAACCCCTTCCGCCTCTACCCGCTCGAACGCGACTACCGCAGTTTCAAGAACCTCTTCGCGAACCATGGTGTGGACTGCTATATCATAAACACCGGCAATTTCCTCGGAAAAGACATCGACAAGGACACGACGCTCACCCTCATCGAGGGCATCGTCGACGGCAATCTCCGGTTCGAGCCCTTCATCGCCGATGGTCTCTCTTACGCGCCTTGCGAAGCGTTCGAGGTCCCTTTGCACGATGCCGATTATCGGAAAAAACTGACCAAACGCATGCAGAACCGGCTCGAGAACATCAAGGGCCGCAAAGGTGAAGAGGCCTTGCCCGAAGAGGCCCTGAAAGCCGTGGAGGAACTGGTCCGCAAACTGGAAGGCGAAGAGGCATGAAGCGCTTCGTCAGTGACAATGTGCACGACCAGGTGATCGTCGATGTCGTCTTCGAAGCGGCACAAGGCGCCGTGCGGGCCACCAAAGAGTTCGGGGACGATGCCGTCGTCAACGGCGCCTTCGGCACCTATTTCAAAGACGAGGGGGGACTGCTCACCTTCGAGACGGTCTATCGCGCCTTCGACAAGGTCGAAGACGTCCAAAAGGCCCGCTATGCCGCCGGCATCGAAGGCTCGCCGGAGTTCCGCGAGGCCGTGAAGGATTGGCTCTTCGCAAGCGAGAACATCGACATCGACTGCGACATCGTCGCCACCCCGGGCGGCACCGGTGCCCTGAGCAGCACCGTCAAGAACGCCCTCGGTCCGGGTGACACCGTCATCCATCCCGATATCGGTTGGGGTCCCTACAAGACGATCGCCCGCCAACACAACGTCGAAGTCGCGAACTACAAGCTCTTCGACGGCGACAGATTCAACATCGCCTCCTTCAAGGACACCTGCCGCGACGTCATGGAAAGACAGGGTAAGGTCCTCGCCTTCGTGAACGACCCCTGTCAGAATCCGACCGGCTACACCATGAAGGACGAAGAATGGGATGAACTCGTCGCCTTCGTGAACGAACTCTCCGAAGAAGGCCCCGTCATCCTCCTGCAGGATATCGCCTACATCGATTTCACCCTCCAAGGACCCGGCTACCGGAAACATTTCGAACGGTTCAAGGATCTCACCGAGAACGTCCTCGTCGTCATCGCCTTCAGCGTGTCCAAGACCTTGACCGCTTACGGCATGCGTGTCGGCGCCCAAGTTCTCATCTCCAAGAACGAAGAGGAACGGACCCGTTTCAAAAACGCCGCCAGCAACACCGCCCGCGGCATCTGGTCGACCGTGAACAACGGCGGTATGCGCGTCTTCAGCGAAATCGCCCTCGATGATGCGGTCAAAAAGGCCTATCTCGCCGAAAAAGACGTGTTCGTGCGTCTTCTCAGCGAGCGGGCGGAGATTTTCAAGAAGGAAGCCGAAGCGGTCGATTTGCCGATCTATCCTTACGAAGAAGGGTTCTTCATCACCCTCCGTATCGACGATGCGGCTGTGAAGAACTCTTTGCATCTCGCTTTGAAAAAGAAGAACATCTTCTTCGTCAACGTCTATGGAGGATTGCGCATCGCCATCTGCAGCATACCCAAACATAAACTCCACGGTCTCGCCAAACGCATCAAAGAGACCCTCGACGAAGTCGAAAAGAGTCGCGAATGAAAAAG
>PUKL01000088.1 GCA_003552275.1 Mollicutes bacterium | reverse complement strand
CTCATCGTCCTTTGTCAGAAACACCGTGACGATTCCCGTCTGCGAGAATTGGCAATCGAACATTTCGAACAAGCCGGTGAAGAGGCATTGCTCGAAAAGACCCACTTCCACAGTCTGATGATCAATGATGAAGAGGACCTCACCGGGTATCTCCGAGAAATCTGTCTCCCCCTCGCCATCGACCGCGGCGATGCGGAGCTCATCGGCCACTTCGCCCTTCGCCTCGAGGCGATACTCATGAAGAACGCCCGTTACAAAGAGGCTCTGCGTGTCATGGTCAGAGCCCGGGAAGCCTTGGATGAACTCCGGAGCTTCCGCCTCTGATGTCGACAGCCCGGGAAAACATGTTATAATGGTTCCGTGATGACATCGGGGTGATTCTCATGAACACGGAACAAAGAAGCAGAATGCTGGGCAACATGGATGTCAGGAAATTGCTCATCAAGTTGTCGATTCCCGCCATCATCGCCATGATGGCCAATGCCATCTACAACCTGGTCGACACGATTTTCATCGGAAGAGCTGTGGACACCATCGCGATCGGCGCCTTGTCGATCGCTTTTCCCGTACAAATGATTGTGTTGGCCATCGGCATCATGATCGGCATCGGCAGCGCCTCGGTCTTTTCGCGGGCCTACGGCCGCGGCGACAAGGAGACCATGGTCCGGACGGTCAACACCGCCCTGTTCTTGGGGCTTGTCCTTTCGGTCGCCATCTCCGTGTTGACATTCATCTTCTTGGAGCCTTTGTTGATATTCTTCGGGGCCACGGCCGGCAACATCGACTACGCCAGAGAATATCTGGTCTTCATCCTCGTGGCCTTGCCGCCGTTTTCCCTCTCGATCATTTTGAACAACCTGACCCGGGCGGAAGGAAGACCGAACGTCGCGATGATCTCGCTTTTGATCGGGGCCGGTTTGAACATCGTGCTCGACCCCTTTCTCATCTTCGATTTCGGCTTCGGACTCGGCGTTCGCGGCGCGGCCATCGCGACGGCCATTTCGAAGACCGCTTCCTTCATCTATGTCCTCTCCCGCGCCATGACCCCCCAAAGCGCACTGGTGATCCGGCTCAAGACACTGTACAAAGTGGATTTCCGAGTGGCGAAGGAGATGCTCGCCGTCGGCGCACCGACTTTCGTCAGGAACTCCCTCGGGGCGATTCTCGTCATCATCGTCAACAACCTCATCAGACATTACGAAACAGCCAATCCCGAAATCTACATCTCCATCTACGGGGTGATCACCCGGATGACGATGTTCACCCTACTCCCCGGATTCGGTCTTGTACAAGGTCTGCAACCGATTGTCGGCTTCAATTTCGGAGCCAAATTCTATAAACGGCTCATGGATGTGCTCTCATTCGCGACGAAACTCGTCTTCGGCTATTTCCTCTTCATGTCCGTCCTCGTCATCGTGTTCGCCCGACCGCTGTTTTTGCTGTTCAGTCCGGAAGATGCCACGGATCCGACGTTGCACGACATTTTCATCACCGAAGGCAGCCGCGCTTTCCGCATTGTGGCCATCGGTTTCGCCATGATCAGTTTCCAAGTGCTGTTGTCGGCCGTCTACCAAGCCATGGGCTATGCCTTGCGCGCCTTCTTCGTCGCATTGTCCAGGCAGTTCTTCCTTTTCATCCCGCTGGCTTTCCTTTTCACGTATCTTGCCGGCGATGTCATCGGTGTATGGTTCGCTTTCGTGGCTTCCGACCTTCTGGCCGGAGGCGGATCGCTCGCCGTACATCTTTATGAGATGCACACCCTGAAACAAAAAATCGCCTGAATGGAAAACCCCCTCGGCTGCGAGGGGGTTTCATTCGGTGGTCAACGTAATTTCGTAGTCACAGACCTTGTCGTAGAACGACTCTTCGTGGGAGACGAGGATGAGCGTCCCCTTGTAGTCTTCAAGCGCCTCGAACAACGCCTGTTTCGCCTTGAAATCGAGATGGTTCGTCGGTTCGTCCAAGATGAGCACGTTGGCCTTTACGTGCCGGAGGAGAGAAAGACGCAGTTTCGTGAGTTCGCCGCCCGAGAGGGTGGCGATTTTTCGTCTGCCCATCTCTCTGTCGATGCCGTGAGCCGCGAGGAGGTCCATGATCTCTCTCCGGGTGAAGTCGGGATGGTGTTCACGGATGAAAGTGATGGGGGTGTGTTCGCCGGGGAGGGGTTTCTCTTGGGCGAAATAACCGATCTGGGCCGAATCGATCCAGGTGAACCCTCCGGCGAGAGTAGGGAGCTCTTCAAGAACGGTGCGAACGAAGGTCGTCTTCCCGATGCCGTTCTCGCCGGTGATGACGACTTTCTCACCGCGCTTGATCGTCCAGTTCAAAGGTTCGACGAGCGGCTCTTCATAACCGATGACGAGATCGTCGACGACAAGGACCTTCTCCCCTGTCCGTCTGCCGGAGGGGAAACGGAATTGGTAGGTCCTTTCTTTGACGGGGCGTTTCACGCGCTCGAGCTTCTGCAACATCCGCCGGCGGCTCTTGGCCCGTTTGGAGGTCTTTTCCCGGGCGATGTTCTTCTCGATGAACTCCTCGGTGCGTTGGATGAATTTCTGTTGGGATTCATACGCCTTTTTTTGTTGGGTCCGCCGCAGGGTGCGCTCGGAGAGATAGTAGGCGAAATCCCCTTTGTATCGGACGATGCGGGTGCTTTCGATGGCGTGGACCGTCCGGGCGACGCTCCGCAGAAGGTCTTCATGGTGGCTGACGACGAGAAAGGCCTTCGGATAGTCGGCCAAAAACCTTTTCAACCATTCGATGTGTTCGGCGTCGAGAAAGTTCGTGGGCTCGTCCAGCAGCAACAAATCCGCCTCTTCGAGGAGGAGCTTGGCGAGGATGATGCGGGCCCGCATCCCCGCGGAAAGTTCCCGGATGCGCTTGGAGAGGATAGCCGTCGAAAGACCGAGCCCGCCGAGAATCCGGCCGATTTCCGATTTCACGGCGTAGAAGTTCTTCTCGACGAGTTCGTCACCGATGGCGGCCGCCCGGTTGAGGAGCCGCTCCTGCTTGTCGGTGTCGACCCGGCCGGCCTCGACATAGAGGGCCTCCATCTGCCTTTCCTTGGCGAAAAGGTCGGCATAGGCCTCTTCCAGATAGTCTTCGACACTCCGTTCGGGGTCGATATGAGCGTATTGGTCGAGATAACCCACCCGTTTCTTGCCGTTTTTGTGGATGCGGCCGTCATCCGGTTTCAGCTCTCGGTTCAGAAGTTTCAAAAGTGTCGTCTTGCCGGAGCCGTTCGGGCCGACGAGGGCGGCGTGTTCACCTTCGAAGAGCCGGATGTCCGCATGGGCGAAGATGGTCTTGTCGCCGTAGGAAAAATGGATGTCTTTGGCTTCGAGAAGGCTCATGACCGCCCCCTCCTTCCGTTTGGACTACTTTTCGATTATACAACACTATGATGTGCTTTTGAAGGACTATCAAAAAAAAGACCCGCTCACGAGGAGAGGGTCTTGACCAACTTGTTGGCGAGGCCGAGATAGATGACGCCGACTTCCTCCTCCATACCGAAGAGACTGTGATGGCCGCTCTTTGGCTGGGCGATGGGAATCTTTTGGATGAGGCTCGTGCCGAGTTTCTCGGCAACCGCCTCGCCGCCGCCTTGGCCGAAGATGTGCAGGCTCTCACCTTCATGGTCGAAATGGCTCATGTTCTCGATGACCCCGAGGAGTTCGTGTTTGAGTTCCTTGGCCATGAAACCGGCCTTCACGGCCACGGACGATGCGCTCGGATGCGGTGTCGTGACAATGAACATACGGCATTCGGGGATGATCCGTTGGATGTCGATCGCGACATCGCCCGTTCCGGGCGGCAGATCGATGATGATGTATTCGATTTCGTCGTTCCACGCCACATCATAGAAGAAGTGGTTCAACATTTTGGAAAGCATCGGTCCCCGCCACATGAGGGGTTTTTCCTCATCCATGAAAAACTGGGTCGAAATGACCTCGATGCCATGCTTTTCGAAGGGGACGATGCGTTTGTCCGCATCACTCTTCGGCGGGGTGATGGGCATGTCGAGGATCACGGGCAGGTTCGCCCCGTAGATGTCGGCGTCGATGAGACCGACCTTCTTGCCGATGCGGGCGAGGGCCACCGCCAGATTCGCGGCGACGGTGGATTTGCCGACACCGCCCTTGCCACTCGCGATGCCGATGTATTTGACCTTCGCGCCCTTGCCGAGGATGCTGTCTTTCTTCTTCAGGGGTTCGAACTCGATGCTCACGCCCGTATAGCCCATGTCACGCTTGAGGACGGTCGCGATTTCGCGTCGGAGTCGCTGCTTGGCCTGCTGGTCGTCCTCGTTCGCGACACCGACGAGCACCGTGACCGTTTTTTTCTCGTCATCGATCCCGAT
>PUKL01000072.1 GCA_003552275.1 Mollicutes bacterium | reverse complement strand
TTATGGTGTTTTCGGGGGATAGACAAGGACGCAAACCGTACTCCGAAGAAGGAACACCCTAGGGAAACGCCTGAAATTGGTGCATATCAGCACGTGCATAAATTTGATTTGAAAACGGTTACGGCTTGTTGTATACTAAAGTGTTAAGAAATATTGCCTCAAATTTCAATGACAATCATTGCATTAGGGAGAGTAATAGATTATGGAAATCACATTGCAGAATCTCACGAAGGTCTTCCAGTCCAAAAAGGAAGACGAGGTTGTCGCTGTCGACAACCTGGACATCGTCATCCCTTCCGGTAAACTCTATGGTCTTTTGGGTCCTTCAGGGTGTGGTAAATCTACCACTCTTTTCATGATTTCCGGGCTCTTGAAGCCGACCGAAGGGCGCATCTTCTTCGGTAACGAGGATGTAACCCCCGTACCTCCCGAAGAACGAGGAATCGGTCTTGTCTTCCAGAACTATGCCCTCTATCCCCACATGACGGTCAAGCAGAACATCATGTTCCCGCTTGAAAACGTCAAGATGGACAGGAAAGAAGGATTGAGGAAGGCTCAGGAAATCGCCGACCTCGTCGGTATCGGGCATCTCATGGACCGCAAACCTCGTCAGCTTTCGGGTGGACAGCAACAACGTGTGGCCATCGCCCGTGCTCTGGTCAAATCGCCGCGAGTCCTTCTGTTGGACGAACCGCTCTCGAACCTTGACGCCCGTCTCCGTTTGCAGACACGCGAAGAAATCAAACGGATCCAGAGAGAGACCGGCATCACCACGATTTTTGTCACACATGACCAAGAAGAGGCCATGAGCATCAGTGACGAGATCGTCGTTCTCGACGAAGGTGTCACTCAACAGGTCGGCAGACCGCAGGAAGTCTATGACAAACCCAACAACCTGTTTGTCGCGAAGTTTCTCGGAACCCCGCCGATCAACATCTTCGACGGACGTATCGAAAATGGCCGTCTGATGATCGGTGATGCGAACATCGGAAAATTCACCGCACCGGACCAAGAGGTCACCATCGGCATCCGTCCGGAAGGATTCAAGATCGTCGAGCGTTCGAGCTTCCAAGTGAATGTCGAGTTTGTCGAGACCATCGGACGTGACACGACGCTCATCATCGAACATCCGGAAGTCGAAACACCGGAAAGCTTCGAGGATCCCGAGGACGATGAAGAACAAATGGATGCTTCCGCCATCGCGGATGAATTCGCACCCGACACCGACGATGACATGGACCTCACTCCCAAGCAAACCATCCGCTCAGCCAAGACTTTCCGGGCTATCGTTGATGCAGACTATGGTGTCGAGCCAGGCGACACTGTCAAGTTCAACGTCAAGCCCCACAAGATGCACGTCTTCAACAAAGAGACCGGAGAGTTAATCAAGTCCGATGCTTGAAGATAGACATAACATAAAATCCTGGTTCTACCTCGCACCGGCTCTCGTCCTTTTGGGCATCTTCATTTTCTACCCCATTTTCAACGCCTTCTTTTTGGTGCTTTTGGAAGATTACAACTATCTCCGGGGAGATTTTCAAGGCTTCACACTGACCCAGAATTTCCGGGTGGTGCTGAGAGACCCGAACTTCGGTTTCGCGATGCTCAACACGATGCTCATCGCTTTCGTGTCCGTACCGCTTTCGGTCGTCATCGCCCTCCTCATTTCCGTGTGGTTGAACGCTGTCCCGATCAAAAAGTTACAGGGGTTCTTCCAGACGATCTTCTTCCTGCCGTATGTGACGAACGCCATCGCCATCGGTATGGCTTTCGCGTTCCTCTTCAACCAATACTACGGTCTGATCAACTGGTTCCTCGCCCTTTTCGGTGTCAGTCCCATCAACTGGGTCGGCATGGGCGCGACCTGGGGCAACGCCATGACCAGTCTGCTCGTCTATGTGACCTGGCTCGGACTCGCTTTCAAGATCATGGTCTTCTTGAGCGGCCTTCAGGGTATCGACAAACAATACTATGATGCAGCACGGGTGGATTCGGCCTCCCGACCCCGGATATTCCGCCGTATCACCGTACCCCTGCTTTCACCGATGATCATGTATATCACCGTCACATCGTTCATCGGTGCCTTCAAGGCCTACACCGAGGTCATCGGCATGTTCGGTGAACGTCTCGGTCCGCCGGGTAACGACAAAGCGATGATCACGATTGTCGCACTCGTTTATGATGCGTTGGACCGTTCGGGTACGACGGGTGCGTTGAGTGAAGCCGCCGCCGCGGCATTGATCCTCTTCGCCGTGACGCTCATATTCACTTTCATCAACATGCAAGTCAGTAAAAAACGAGTGCACTACGGATAGGAGGGTAAATCATGGAACAAGCTATATATGGTAATGAAAAACAGATAAAGCGACGTCGACGCATACGTTTGGGGATTGTCTACGGACTGCTCATATTCTTCGCGATATTCATTCTCATTCCGTTCTACTGGATGATTTTGACCGCCATCAAAGTGGAAGCTGATGTATTGCGTACACCACCGCTGCTTTGGGTGTCGCCGACCGAGTGGCAATTTGCCAACTTCGCGGACGCCCTCGCGAGAGCGCCATTCATCCGTTTCATCATCAACACCGTGGTCGTGGCCGTCATATCGACGATCGGGACCGTCATCACGACAGTGCTCTCGGCTTTCGCTTTCGCACGACTGAACTTCTTCGGACGTGACGTGCTCTTCTTCGTCCTCATCGCCACCATGATGATTCCGGGAGAAATCTTTGTCATCACGAACTTCATCACCGTGGTGAACTTCGGTTGGATTCGTGAACAGACCTATTTTGACGCCATCTTGGCGATGACCATTCCCTTCATGACGAGCGTGTTCTACATGTTCTTCCTGCGGCAGGCCTTCAAACAGATTCCGGACGAACTCTACTATGCCGCCAAGGTCGACGGGAAGACCGATCGTCAGTATCTTTGGCGGATCATGGTCCCCATCGCACTCCCCACCATCACGACCATCACAATCCTGAACGCCATGAACACTTGGAACGCCTACATCTGGCCCCGACTTGTGACACAACGGGAAGAATTCCGCCTCGTCTCCAACGGTCTTCGTGACGCTTTTGACGAAGGCATCGGCCCCCCGCTCTATCACGAGCAGATGGCTGCAGCTCTAATCGTCACCGTGCCGCTCATCATCGTGTTCCTCATCCTCAAGAAATATATCATGCGCGGTGTCAGTCGAAGCGGCATCAAAGGATAGTTTTCGTTTTGTGCAACTCATGGTCCATCCATTCAACCCTCAAGCCTCATGGCTTATAATGCAAGTGCATGAGGAGAATACAGAAATATATTAAGGAGGAGAAATTCCCGATGAAAAAGTTGTTTGCTTTAGCACTCATCATGACATCCGCGTTTCTGGTTTCCGCCTGTTTGGGACCCGAAAGGGGTAGAGACGTAGAAATCTATATCCCCGACGAGTTCCCCGAGGAGGAAATCACGCTCACCATGTGGCATGCGTTCGGTGACGCCAACATGGCGCTTTTGCAGAAGATCTTCGATGATTTCGAAGAGCTCTATCCGAACGTGACCGTCGAGCAACTTCCCCAAGGAGGTTATGACGGACTCCGTGAATCCACAGTCCAAGGCATTGTCGCTGGTGTGACACCCGACATTGTCATGGGGTACCCCGACCACTTCGTCGAGTATCTCGAAGGTAACGCTCTCGTACCGCTCGATGAATACATCGAGCATGAGACCTGGGGAACCGACATCGACGACTTCGTGCCCGGCTTCCTCGAGGAGAACCGTCAGTATCTCGATGGTAAGCAGTATTCGCTTCCTTTCGCGAAATCGACAGAGATGGTCGTCTACAACAAGACAGTCTTCGACTATTTCGGCATCGAGTTCAGCATGGTCGAAGCGATGACTTGGGACGAGATTGAAGACCTCGCCGCTGAGATCAACTGGGATACGGACGCCATTGAAGAACTGGTGCTCGCTCAACATCGTGCAACGTTCCGTGACCCCCACCTCATCAACATCGACTCCGCCGCGAACTTCTTCATCAACTCGACCCGTCAATGGGACGGCGGCTACACCACCCCCGAAGGTGAGATTCTCGTCGACGACCCGAACACCAAAGCTATGCTCAGTTATTTCAAGGGCCTCTTCGATGAGGAAATCGTCTCCTTCCCGATCGAATGGGACGAGCAGTACGGCTCCGTACCCTTCAAGGACGGCCGCGTCCTCATGAGCCAAGGCTCGACCGCGGGAACCCGCCACAACATCCCCGACCAAGAAGACGGACGTTTCGGCATCTTCGAGATGGGCATCATGCCTGCCGTTCAGAAGAATGAAGTTGGTGAAGGTCCCCGTTCGGCCCAGCAGCAAGGTCCGAACATCGCCATCATGGCTGACACCACTGATGCAGAGCGTCTTGCCGCATGGCTGTT
>PUKL01000116.1 GCA_003552275.1 Mollicutes bacterium | reverse complement strand
TCTTTCCTTGTTGGTGGAAGAACACGGCTGTGAAGACGGTCTCCCCGCCTTGACCCGGGTGGAAGAAGAAATCGTCGATCTCTTGCGGGAGGCGACCGCACTGGATGATGTCACCGACGAACAGATCGTCGTCAGTTATGCGGCACGACTTCATCACACCCCCTGGTACACCATACATGAATACTGGGAGCCGCTCTATGGAGGAGAGAGGTTCGAAGACAGCAAAGAAGACACTCACTTTGCAACCCTGCATGCCAATCGGAACGCCTACATCGCCCGGTTGAGCAACTATCTCAATCCCTACGTCGCACGGCTCGCGGCCGTGTTACGGACGGAATTCGCCGCCGGTGATGATTTTTCCACCATCATGCCCGAGACCTTCGACAAGCTGCTGGACCGGGTGGAGACATACAGTCATCCCCGCGAAGATTTCCGGATGGGCTGGTTGCGACTTTGGGACAGCTCCGAACATTTCTTCTGGAATGCCGACGACATCTTGTTGACCAAGGGTAACAACTGCCTCATGTCGGCCGCCTTCGTGGCGTCCGTCATCGATGTGGCCGAAATCGAAGGGATGTATTCCGTGGTTCTCTTCGTCCCCGGCCATGCCTATACCGGCGTGTATTACGAAGACGAGGCCGGTGTGCTCGACTGTTTCTGGTGGAATGAAATCAGCGGCTTGGGCATACCGGGAAATCCGATCAGGGCCTTGAATGTGAGGTCGGGCTGGGTTGTCATGGATGAAATATTGGTCTATCACGGTTATGCCGACATCAGGACCTCGTTGACCCAAGATGAAACCTCGGAGCTTTTGGAGGACTTGTATGATATCGACAGCCGCATGCGCGTGGCCGTCTTCGACCAAGAAGAATGGGAATTCGACTCCATGCCGCTGCAAGAGTATCTGGAGATCATCAAGGAAGGTGAATGGGACAAGCACCCCTGGTAGTCATATTGTAGGAGAATGGTTGTGACGGACATGGAAAGAAGTTCTCAAAACCATAGCGAGAGAATGACAGGGCGGACGATCGCTAGTCGTCCGCCCTTTCCATCCATTGTTCTTGCGGTTCTGGCGGTTCCAGACCGTCCTTCGGTCATCTTCATCCCCTGATATCATCCCCGGGAAAAGTATTGACACCATTTTTGGAATCATTACATATTGACTAAATTACTTTTTTTAGCTATAATAAGTAAACTCAAGAAGCATAGTTTGTGTGCTTTGCTCAAGGTACCCATGATGTGGAGTGTCTACACTATGCCGTCTCTGGGAAGGGGAAATTACAATGGAAAGACCCATCAAGTATGAAAAACCATGCTTGGAAGTCATCGAGTTCGTAATGGAGGATTCCATCGCCTCAAGTGCGGACTATGGCTCCAACGTCATATGCACCGAATCATTTTTCGGCCAAGGCGGTGAAGAGTGATGAAAAGACTATTGATGCTTTTCGTCGCTCTTTTTGCATTTTTTGGCTTAACCGCCGTTTTACATGGATCCGGGAATGACTATGACTACACGGTGCGTTTCACCGCATATTTCGACGAGGAAAATGAGATCGATGTGGAGCTTGACGGCAATTTCGGAGACATTGTGACATTCGATGATGAAAATTGGGACGATGACTACGAATTCGCTTTTTTCATCGTCGATGGCCGCGCCCGCCCCGAACTGCCTTTGAACCACGCGTTCCGCATCTTGGGGGATATGGAGATCGAGGCGATTTCGTCACCAAAAAATCAACATGCCGTGGTCTTCATCGACACCAATGTCGAGCTCATCGAAGTGAAGTATGTCGCCGATGGAGGAAACCTGGAAGAACCGGATGTTACATATACCGAGTACACCAAGCCGAATTACACGGCGATCACCACGGCCGAAGACCGCTGGTATGACCCCGTGACGGGAGACACATCGGGCACCTTGGCCAACATCACCGCCTCCGGCGTACGCGTCCTTCGCTATGAGATCGATGAAGAGAGCGAGTATGTGCTGACGGTGACCGAGGGAGAGAAGTTGACACCTCCCAACGGTGTTATAGATGAAGAGCGCTACATCTACAACACCGTGGTGGAAGTGAAGGCCGCCGAACCGCGTGAAGACGAAAAGTTCAGTCATTGGGAGGTCGAGGGCGAGGTCGTGTCCTATGCCGAAACCCACAAGCTCTCCGTGGTGGAAGACACCACGATCACCGCCGTCTATGTCCCTGATGATGTGACGGTCGATCGCGACGTACCTTTGGTCACCATCCGTGATGTGCCCTTACGCGACCCGGAAAAGACCTATCTCATGCAATTCTACCTCCCCGACGGGCACGAATTGGTGGATTACGGTCTCTTGCAAACGACGGATCAGGGAGATGACACCTTGGTTTTCGAAAACGATGATCACCGCGTTTCGGCACGAAAACACGTCGGCGAGACAAGGGAATTCATCATGAGCACCAATGAAGATATTACGGCCGTCAAAGCCTACATTGTCACCGCAGTTGGCGAAAATTTGCACTATACGTATAGTAGGCAAGTGAACTTTAGATTGTTCGGTGATGGGACCGCAGAAAACCCTATTGAGATTAACAATTGGAATGATTTAAATAGTATCCGTAATGAAGAAGCCGCCTTCGACCCGGACCAGACCATCCATTTCAAGTTGACATCCAACCTTGATAAGACTACGGCCGGTTACAATACTCACGCAAGTGAAACCGCAAACGCTGACAAAGGATGGGAGCCTCTGGGCTATCCCGACAAGCGTTTTACCGGCCATTTCGACGGTGACGGCCATATCATCGAAGACCTCGTCATCAACCGTCCCGATTCTGACAACGTAGGCCTCTTTGGCCATGTCGGTGTGAGCCGTTCGCGCAGTGTCACCGTCATCGAGAATTTGTACATGAAAGATGCCGATGTCACCGGCAACCGTGGCACCGGCGCCTTGATCGGTCGTGTGACGGGCAACCAGGCGACCATCGTCCGAAATGTCGGTGTCATAGACAGCACCGTGAGCGGTACCGGTGCGACGGGCGGCCTCATCGGCTCCTTCAACAGCTTCGCCACCCGCGGCGCCGCCGACAGAAATCCGCGCCTCCAAGAGGCGTTCGTCGAAGTTGTCGAAGTCGAAGGCCGCGGCGGGGAAGACCTTGACCGCACATTTGAGAAGATCGCCGGTCTTGTGGGCTGCAGCCAGAAGGGAAGCATCAGTGATTCTTATGCCTTGGCCACGGTCACCATCACCGACGCTGCTGCCGATCGTGTCGGTGTCCTCGTAGGCTGCAACGTCCTGCGCGGCCGTCTCGAGAGAAGCTATGCGGCCGGAACGATCAATCTCGAGTCGGATGCCTTCGCTACCACGAACGTGGGCATCTTGATCGGCATGACGGATGCCAACTCCGTCCTGAACGCTACGTATTATGACCAACAGCTCGACACACATCCTGGTGTCGGGTCCCACCCCGATGGCATCGCTGGTGTTACTGGCTTCAACACGGACGATATGCAAGGAGAAGCGGCCGCGACCAACATGGGCGGTTTGGACTTCGCGGAGATGTGGATGACGACAACCGAGTATCCGCGACTAAAGGCATCGGAAGACTTCTTCACGGACTGATTTGTCATTAGACGCTGATATATGAATGCCAAAAAGCCGCAAAGCGAAATGCTTTGCGGCTTGTTTAGCGGACGATGATTGTGATGACAATACCAATATGAACCTTCATTTTGCCCTTCTCTCTGCGAAGCATACCCTTTTTTTGCTTTTGATGATAGAATGATTATATGGAATGGGCTTTTTGACACGGCGGCAAGTAATGACATAAGAATGCTCCTGTGGGGGCGAGAAGAGAAAACGATATATGGGGGGTACCATGGGTAGATGGAAGGCGGGTTTCATGATTTTTCTCGGTGTCTTGCTCGGTTTCGGAGGGACGGCGCTCATCTTGCAGCCGAATCCTTTGGTGGAATACCGGTTGCCTTGGGTCAAAGAAGAAGGTGTGGGCCATATCCTCGACGAGTTGGACGGGATGGAGAACTACTCCATGAGTGTGGATGCTGGCGGTATACTCAGTGATAATATGCGCTATTTTGTCGAAGTCATGGGACAAGGCATCTACAGAGTGGAGGTTCTCGAGGATGAGATAACAGGGAACCAAGAAGAATTCTATATTATCCGCCAAGACGACACATATCACATCTGTGGGCCCCTTGAGGGCGACGATTGGCGTTGTCGTAGATATGAAGGCCACATCTATTTTTTGGAGCTCATCGAGTTTCGGCGGATCGACCCGGCTTGGTTTGTCTATGATGAAGAGAACGACCGGTTCACGGCACCGTCGTCACTCCTCTCCCCCGCCGTGCTTTGCGATACACAGCGTGAGGAATGGTTGCCCTTCCCGGACGAGGTCACGCTGAACTTCGACTATTTCCATATCGCCGCTGTCGACGG
>PUKL01000137.1 GCA_003552275.1 Mollicutes bacterium | reverse complement strand
TCGACCATCAAGGACTATCTGGAGGTCAGAGGAGAGATTCCCAAAGGTCTCGAGAAGAAAGCGGAGATCGCCCGCCGGCGGAAACGGATTCTCGAGGTTCTCGGCGGGACTGAAGCGGATTTCGACGATTACCGCTGGCAGTTGAAGAACCGCATCAATGATGTCGAGACCCTCGAACGGATCATCAAACTGACCCCGCAGGAGATCGAAGCGGTCAAAGAGGTGGGCAAAAATTTCCGTTGGGCGATATCTCCCTATTATCTCTCTCTCGTGGATCCCGACGACCCCGTCGACCCGATCAAACTCATGAGCATGCCGACGGGTCTCGAACTGCGCGACCCGGGCGGCAATCTTGATCCCATGAGCGAAGAGTTCACCAATCCGGCCGGCACCATCACCAGACGCTATCCGGATCGACTCATCATCAACATCACCAACGTCTGCGCGATGTATTGCCGTTTCTGTCAACGCCGGCGGAACATCGGTGAAGTGGACGAGGTGCAGAAGAAGAGCCTCATCGAGGAGTCCATCGACTACATCAGGGAGAACGAGGAGATACGGGACGTCCTTCTGACCGGAGGCGACCCCTTCACCATGCCGACGGACCGTCTCGAGTGGATTCTCGAGGAACTACGCTCCATCGACCACGTCGAGTATATCCGTATCGGGTCCCGGGTTCCCGTCACCATGCCGCAACTCGTCACCGACGAGTTCGTGGCGATGTTGCAGAAGTATCATCCCCTCTATGTCAACACGCATTTCAACCATCCGATGGAAGTCACAAAAGAGGCGAAAGAGGCTTGTGAAAGACTCGCCAACGCCGGCATACCTCTAGGCAACCAGGCCGTCCTCCTGAACGGCGTCAACAACGACAAGTACGTCATGCGGGTCTTGAACCACGAACTCTTGAAGATCCGGGTGAAGCCCTACTACATCTTCCACGCCAAGGCCGTCAAGGGGACGACCCATTTCAACACCTCCATCGACGACGGCATCGAGATCATGGAGTATCTCCGGGGCTACACGAGCGGCATGGCGATCCCGACCTATATCGTGAACGCCGAAGGCGGCAAGGGCAAGACACCCATCCTGCCCGAATATCTCGTGAGCCGCGGCAAGGACGATTTCACCATCCGCACCTGGGAAGGCCGAGTCTTGAAACAAATGAACCAACCGACCATGGACATCAAAAAGGCCTTGAAGGCCATGGACTGACCACCAAGGCGTCCCGCAACCGGCGGGGCGCTTTTTTCGTCGGACCCGGAAAAAACATTGCAATCCCGGCGAAGATTTTGTATAATCTCTTTTGGTATGGGGCTATAGCTCAGCAGGGAGAGCGCTAGCATGGCATGCTAGAGGTCACGGGTTCGAGCCCCGTTAGCTCCAGAGTTGGCCTATGACACCGCGGACCGTTTGGGTCCGCGGTTTTTCATGGGCCGATGCCTTTTTTCACCCCGGGGCTTCATGTATAATGGATAGTGAAGAACCCTTTGAAGGAGTGATTGCATGAAAGACATCGGCAAGCGTTTCATGGAAGGCACCCGTTACGACAAGCTCGAACCCTCGGAGCAGATGGAAGGCAAGGAAGCGCCCGCGCTCGGCTGGCCCCATGAAGGGGAAACCATCCCCCTTCCCGACCCCGAGGAACTCTCCATCGAGGACATCACCCTGACGGATGCGATCAAAGAAAGAGAAAGCGTCCGTTCCTACAAGGACGCCCCGCTTTCGTTCGCCGAACTGTCGCACATCCTCTGGGCGACTCAGGGCGTGCGCAAGAAAGGCAAACACGTGGCTTTGCGGACGGTCCCTTCGGCGGGAGCCCGACACGCTTTCGAGACGATCCTTTTTGTCCGCAATGTGGAAGGACTCGACAAGGGGCTCTATCGCTATCTTCCCTTCGAACACGCTTTGGCCCCCATGGATACGCCCGACGACATCGAGGACCTTCTGGTCGAGGCGTCGCTCGGACAGAAGATGCCGGCTCGTGCGGCCGTCACCTTCATCTGGGTCGCAGACGTCTATAGGATGTATTGGCGCTACGGTGAACGGGGTTACCGCTATCTCCACCTCGACGCGGGGCATGTCTGTCAAAACCTCTATCTCGTCGCCGAACAGCTCGGAAGCGGAACGGTCGCCATGGCCGCCTTCGACGACAAGAAGATGAACGACCTGTTCGGTCTGGACGGCGAGAACCACTTCGTCATCTATCTCGCTCCCCTCGGCAAAGTCTGATCGCCCAAGGCGTTCCGGGCCTTTTTGAAACTTTGGATTTCCCCCTTTGCATATCGGGAAAATCTGTTATAATAGGATAGGCTCGGGACGTGGCGCAGTTTGGTAGCGCACTTGCATGGGGTGCAAGGGGTCGCAGGTTCGAATCCTGTCGTCCCGACCACGAGCTGAAAAAACCGCCGGAGATCCCGGCGGTTTTTTGTATTGTGGAGTTTCATTCGTCGAGGAAGTATTCGAGGGCCTTTTGGAACTGGTGGTCATGGGCCCGGTCGGTCCGATAGTCCAGATAGACCTCGTTCAGGGTCTTGGCGGTCGTGGTGCCGATCTCGCCCGTGACGGGCAGTCCCGCTTCGCTTTGGAAGTCTTCGACCGCCGCCACGGTGCATTCGCCGTAGTAGCCGTCCATCCGGACATCGTAGCCTAGGGCGGCGAGGATCCTCTGGGCGTTCTTGTTGTGGAGGCTGACGGTGTCGAAAACGAGGGGTTCGCCGTCGGGCAGGAAGATGCTGTGCGCCCGGAGCAGAGGATTCTGTTCTTTGTGGATGGTCGGGGCGATGTTGTCATAGTCGCCTTCCCCCTTGTGGACCCAGTTCCCTTCGGGGGTGAGCCAACGGGCATAGGTCAGATTCAGGGTGCTGCCCGTGGAGAGGGTGATGCCGCCTTGGATGGTCCCTTTGCCGAAGGTGGGCGTGCCCAACGTGTCGTAGCCGCCCTTTTCCATGAGGGCGGCGGCGAGGACCTCGGAAGCGCTGGCGCTGCCGCTGTTGACGAGGGTCAGGATGTCATAGGGCTTCGTTTCGGTACCGGTGGCCCATTGGGCCGGTTGGGCATAGATCTCGGCATAGAAGAGCGGTAGGTCGCCCGCAGGCAAGAACATGTCGGCGATCTGCCGCACGGAGGAGAGAAGCCCTCCGGAGTTGTTGCGGAGGTCGATGATGAGACCGTCGATCTCGATGTCGTCTTCGAAATACGTCAAGGCGTCGCGCACGAGTCCCGCCGTGGCGCTGCCGAAGGTGTTGATCTTGAGATAACCGATCGCCTTCTCGTCAAGGTGGATCGCTTCATATTCCACACTCGGGTTGGGGATGCGACGACGGACCATCTCGAAGAAGAGGGGCTCGCCGATGCCGATTCTTTGCACACCCACCGAAACCTCGGTGTCCTCTTCCCCGAGGAGTTCCAAAAGGGTGTCGGTGAAGGAGAGATGGCGGACATCCTTTCCGTCCACATGGGTGACGACATCGCCGGGAAGGAGTCCGGCTTCTTCCGCGGGAGAGTCGCTCCAGACCTTGCGGACGACGACATTGTCGTCGACATTCTCCACGGTGACACCGATCCCGACAAAATCTTCACCGAGACTGCGGCTGAAACGCTCGGCCTCCTCGGGTGTCATATAGGTGGTGTAGGGATCATCGAGTGCCCGGAGCATGCCCCGGAGAGCGCCTTCATAGAGCGTCTCTTCGTCGACGCCGCTGTAGTGCCAGTTGAGAAGCCAGTTCATGACTTCTTTGAGGATTTCCTCGTCATAGACCGCTTCTTTCATCTCGACCCAGTGCATGTAGAGAATCATCGATGAAGTCACGGGCTCCACGTCGCGGTAGGGCTTGGTGAAGTCTTCGTCCTTGTAGACGCCTTCCAGAACATGACCTTCCTTTTCGAGATAGGGGATGTCCAGCGTGTCGCCGTGCGTCACCTGCACCGGATCGAGTTCTTCATCGGTGCCGGTGACGAACTCCACCGTGTAGGTGCGCGCTTCGAACAACGGTTTCACGACAAGGTCCTCGGTCACATTCTCCAAATCGGTATCCCAGCCCGTGAAATCGTGCCCCGTCTTCGACGGTGGCTCGATTGTGTAGGCGTCTTCGCCGTGGGGGACGAGTTGGACGTAGTGGAGCGCGCCGTCGGCCCCCTTGAAATTCACGGTCCGATAGGTGAAACGGACGTCGATGTCGACCGCGGTGCCGTCACTATGACTGATGACGAGGCGGTTGTCGGTGACGGTGATGTTTTCGATGAAACGAACATCCTCGGGGGATTGCAGGGTTATGGACGTTTCATCGGTGAAACGTACGACAAGACGGTTCTCGTCGTCAAGGGCGAGTCCCTTGACACCCCGGATGCCGTCGCCGTCGGGAATGGTGAGCTCTTCCTCGTTGCCGTCCGAGTAGACGACGAGGAAGGTGTCTTCATTGTCGATGATGTCTGTGACATGGACCCTCTCGTCCGTCTC
>PUKL01000118.1 GCA_003552275.1 Mollicutes bacterium | reverse complement strand
TCCTCTACATCCACGGTCTCGACGAGTTGCGTTATGTCGAAGAAGAGGAAGGGCATCTCGCCATCGGCGCTCTCACTTCCTATGAAGACCTCCTCCATCATCCCGCGGTGCCGACGGTGCTCAAAGACTGCCTCAAGATCCTCGCCTCCCCGGCCATCCGCAAGATGGGCACCCTCGCGGGCAACATCGGCAACGCCTCACCCGCGGGTGATACGCTTGTCGTGTTGCGTCTGCTCGATGCCGAGTGCGTCCTCGAAAGCAAGGACGAAAAGCGGACAATCCCGTTCGAAAAGGTCATCACGGGCCCCGGAAAGACAAGTATCGCCAAGACCGAGATCATCAAGGAGATCCGTCTGCCCCGCACCGCTTTCGACAAGACGGTGTTTTGGAAGGTGGGCGGAAGGAAGGCGGACGCCATCAGCAAGGTCGCCTTCGCCGGCGCCGTGCGCTTCTCGAACGACACCGTCGCGGATTTCCGCCTCGCCATCGGCGCCGTGGCGCCCAAGACCGTGAGGGATGAGACCATAGAAGACGGTATCAAAGGGATGAAGAAGGACGGACTGCAAGCATCCGCGGAAGAAATCGTCAAGGCCTATGAACCGTCGATCCGTCCCATAAGCGACCAACGTTCGAACGCGGCCTACAGGAAAGAGGTCGCCTTGAACATGATCCGCACTTTCATCACAAGCCTTTGACAAAGAGGGGGACAACACGATGGACAAAAAGACGGCACGTGTCGCCAGAGGTGAGAAGCCGGCCGAGAAGGTCTTCAAGAACGCGCGCGTCCTCGACGTCTTCAACAAGACCTTCCACACGACTTCGGTCGCCGTGGAGAAGGGCATGATCGTCGGGGTCGGCGAATACCGGGGCAAAAAGGAGATCGACCTCGGGGGTCGTTACCTCGCTCCGGGACTGATCGACGGTCATGTGCACATCGAGTCCTCGATGGTGACACCGGCCCAGTTCGGCAACATCGTCCTCCCCAAGGGGACGACGACCGTCATCGCCGACCCGCACGAAATCGCGAATGTCTTGGGGAAAGAGGGCATCCGCTTCATGTTGGAGAGTGCGAAGGAGACCCCTCTGGACGTCTTCATGATGATCCCTTCGAGCGTCCCCGCGACCACGCATGAGACGGCGGGAGCCGCGATCACCGCCGAGGATGTCGAGAGTCTCCTCGCCGAAGAAGGCGTCTTCGGCCTCGGGGAGGTCATGAACTATCCCGATGTCTTAGCCGCGGAGGCGGACATCATGAAAAAGATCGACCTCGCCCGCGGGCGGATCATCGACGGACACGCCCCGGGTGTCAAGGGCAAGGATTTGAACACCTACATCCTCGCCGGTGTCATGACCGACCATGAATGCAGCAGCGCCGAAGAGTTGCGCGAGCGGGTCGCCAAGGGGATGTATGTGCATCTTAGGGAAGGCTCGGCCACGAAGAACGTCAAGGACCTTCTGGCCGCCGTGACGATGGAGAATGTCTCCCGGGTGCTCTTTTGCACCGACGACAAGCACCCCGAAGACATCCGGGCCGAAGGCCACATCAACAAGAACGTGAACATCGCCATCGATGAAGGTTTCACCGCCGCGACGGCGCTCACCATGGCCACTTTCAACGCGGCCGAATGTTACCGGTTGCGTGACAGGGGGGCCATCGCGCCCGGAAGAAAAGCCGATTTCATCGTTTTCAAGAGCTTGAAACGCATCGAGCCCGAAGAAGTCTATAAAGAGGGCAGACTTGTCGCACTGGACGGAAAACCCATACAGAAGGCGAAGATCACCCGTTCGAAACGGGTGACGGACTCGGTGCGCATCGATACAGAAAACCTCGATTTCACCTTGCCCCCGCTCGAAGGCCAGGTGCGCATCATCGGCCTCGTCCCCGGCAACATCACCACCCGGCATATCATCAGCCGGGTCACCGAGAAGGACGGCCGCTACCGGGACGAAGACGGTGCGGAACTCTTGCAAGCGGCCGTCGTCGAACGCCACAAGAACACCGGCAACATCGGTCTCGGTCTTGTCAAGGGCTATGGCATGCGGGGCGGCGCCATCGCCATGACCATCGCCCACGATTCGCACAATCTCGTCGTCGTCGGTGACAGCACCGAGGACATGCGTCTGGCCGCCGAAGAGATGAAAAGGATCCAGGGCGGGATCGTCCTCGTGAAAGAAGGACGCGTCGAAGATGCGCTCTCTTTGGAAATCGCGGGTATCATGACGGCCGACGATCCCAAGAGCGTGGCCAAGACGCTCGAGCGGATGAAGGCGAAAATCCGCGCCATGGGGCTCTCCGGCAGGATCGTTGACCCCTTCGTGCCGCTTTCGTTCCTTTCATTGCCGGTCATCCCCGAGTTGAAACTCACCGACCTCGGCCTCTTCGATGTGGAAGAGTTCCGTCATGTCGATATCATCCACAAGGAAGGAGACAAGGATTGAGATGAAACACCTGAAAGACTACTCATGCACTTTGTGCGGGAAGGCCTACGCCGCCCCCGTGGATTTCTACACGTGTCCATCCTGCGGCGAGAAAGGCATCCTCGATGTCAACCACGACCTTTCCGCCCTGCGCGGTGAACTCACCCGCGCATCCTTCGCCCGAAGCGACGAACAGTCCCTGTGGCGTTACGCCCCGCTCCTTCCCGTGAAGCCCACCCACATGCAAGACACCCTCCGCGTGGGCTGGACCCCTCTTTACGCCTCGAAGAGGCTGAAAGACAGACTCGGCATGAAAGAGCTCCACATCAAAGACGAAGGGGTGAATCCGACGGGCTCTTTGAAAGACCGGGCCTCGGTCGTGGCCGTGTTGAAAGCCATAGAGGCGGGCAACACGACCATCGCCTGCAGCTCCACGGGCAATGCCGCCTCCTCGCTCGCCGGCAATGCCGCCAGGCTCGGCTTGCAGGCGGTCATCTTCGTGCCCGCAAGAGCCCCGAAAGGAAAACTGAGCCAACTCGTCGCTTTCGGCGCCCGGGTGATCCGGGTCGAAGGCGATTACAAAGCCGCCTACAACGCCTCGAAAGCCGCCATCGACCATTTCGGCTGGTACAACCGCAATGCGGCCATCAACCCCCACATGGTCGAAGGGAAGAAGACCGTCGCCTTCGAGATCGCCGAACAACTCGATTTCCGCCTCCCCGACTGGGTTGTCGTGAGTGTGGGCGACGGATGCACCATCGCCGGCCTCCACAAAGGTTTCCAAGAACTCGCCGAAGTCGGCCTCACCACATCGGTGCCCCGGCTTCTCGGTGTCCAAAGCGTCGGGTGCGCGCCGTTCTACGAGGCCGCACGAACGGGACGCGACCTCGAAGAGACCGACGAGGACACCATCGCCGACAGCATCGCCGTGGGCATCCCCCGCAATCCGGTGAAAGGCTTGCGAGCCGTGCGAGCGACACGCGGAGCCTGGGTCACGGTGACCGACGAAGCCATCATCCGCTCCGTCCGCACCATGGGGGAGACGGAAGGCGTCTTCGGTGAACCGGCCGCGGCCGCATCTTTGGCCGGACTCGAAAAGGCCCTGCAGGAGAACATCATCGCCAAGGACGAGCATGTCGTTGTCGTCTCAACCGGCAACGGCCTCAAAGACACTTCAAGCATGCAAGAGAGCCTCGGACGCCTGAAGAGCTTCAAAGGCGACCTGGAGGAAATCATAGAATATTTCGAAAATGACCGACAAACAGGAGGAAAACAATGAAAAGAATCCCTTTCGGGCCCACATATGACGAGATGCTTTCGCCCGCCACCATCGATGAGAGCATCCGCAAAAAGGCCCTGCAAGCGAAACAAGACGAACTGGACCCTTTGAACCTCTTCAACATCACGTGGAAGGACGAGGATGATCAAGTGCGGAAGATCGTCCTCCCCAAAGCGTTGACCGGCGTGGATGCGAACATCGTGGTGTTGCTCGGGAAGGATTTTCCGAGCGGTTCACACAAGGTCGGCCCGGCCTATGCAACCCTCATCGAGGGGGCGGTCGACGGCGACATCATCCCCGGTCGACACAACATCCTCGGCCCCTCGACCGGCAATTTCGGCATCGGTGTGGCCTACATCTGCAATCTCATGCGGTATGACGCCACCGTGATCATGCCCGACAACATGAGCAAGGAACGCTATGAACGCATCAAAGGCTATGGCGCCGAGCTCGAACTCACCCCGGGAACGGAGAGCGATGTCATCCTCACCCTCGAAAAGACCCACGAGATGGCCCGAGAGGAGAAGAACATCGCCCTCGCGCAATTCGAACTCATGCCGAACTACCGTTTCCACCGTCACGTGACGGGCGGGGCCGCCATCGAAGCGGTGCAAGACATCGGCAACGGGCGCATCGCCTGTTTTGCGGCGGCACCGGGCAGTGCGGGCACCCTCGCGGCGGGCGATGCCATCAAGAAGACCTTCCCCGAAGCCAAGGTGGCCGCCTTGGAGCCTTACGAGTGTTCGACGCTCATGGACGGCGG
>PUKL01000026.1 GCA_003552275.1 Mollicutes bacterium | reverse complement strand
GGCGCCCTTGGGAATCGGTCGGCTCGTCCGGACACTGAGTCTTTTGGTCAGTCGGCTTTTCACCTTGACGGTCGTCGTCAACATCCTGGTCGGGTTCGTGATCTCTTCTTCCGCATAGGCGATGCCGCGTTTGCATTTGTGGCCGCTGATGTCACCCGACTTGTCGACATACAAACGACATCCGACCGGACAGATGATGCAGGTGAACTCCTTTTCCATCAAACCACCTCCATCGTCAAGGTGATGGGTGAAGTCGTGTCTTTGAGGTCTTTTGGTCCGAGTTCGACATGTTCCATCTCCGCCGGGGCGACGAAGCGCGCTTTTTTTGTCGCGATCGTCTCGTTGTTCTGTGTCAATCTGAAAACCGCCCGGTCGGCTTTGCGGTCGACACGGAACGCACAACGCACCGGTCGATCGAAACTTGACATGGTGAGTGCCGAGGGCACGGTGTAGGAGATTCCCTCACCGGCATGGATTTCGACTTTGCGGCCGTCTTTGTCGATCTTCCCGTGCACATATTCTTTCGCGCACCGGGCGGCGCGACGGCTCTCTTCCGTCACATCGTCGACCAGATCATGGACATGGAGGGCGTTTCCGCAGGCGAAAAGCCCTTCGACATTCGTGTGGAAGTTATGGTCGACCAATGGGCCCTTGGTCTTTGGATGCATTTTGACATCGAGCGACTCGAGCACCATGGTGTCGGGGATGAGACCCACCGACAACAACAGACAGTCCACGGCGAAATCCTTCTTGGTGCCTTCGATGACGCGGAAATCCTTGTCGACCTCCTCGATGGTGATCCCTTCGAGCCTGTCGACACCGCGGATGTCGGTGACGGTGTGGGAGAGATAGAGGGGGATGTCGAAATCCTCGAGACATTGAGCGATGTTCCGCGTGAGACCGTTCGAGTGGGGCATGATCTCGGCGACACCCTTGACGTTCGCCCCTTCGAGGGTCATCCGACGGGCCATGATGAGGCCGATGTCGCCACTGCCGAGGATGAACACCTCTTTGCCGACGAGATAGCCTTCGATGTTCAGATAGCGTTGTGCGCTGCCGGCGGTCATGACGCCGGCGGGGCGTTCGCCCGGGATGCGGATCTGACCCCGGGTCCGCTCATAACACCCGCTCGAGAGAATCACGGCGCGCGCTTCGATGGCGAGTTTCCCCGCCTTTTTGTCGAAGGCCTCGAGGGAGAAACCCTCTTTCGTTTTGGTCATGTTCATCACGGTCGTCCCCAAGTAGACATCGATGCCTTTCTCATAGAAGGCGGCGATGAATCTGTCCGCGTATTCGGGGCCGGTCAGATCCTCTTCGAACTCATGCAGTCCGAAACCGTTGTGGATGCACTGGTTCAAAATGCCGCCCAGAACGGCCTCCCTCTCGAGGACGAGTATCCGCACATCTTCTTCGTGGGCCGCGAGCGCGGCGGAGAGACCGCCCGCGCCGCCGCCGATGACGACGATATCCCAAGTCATCGTTTCACCTTCGTTTCTTCTTTGAGGATCGGGGTGTTCTTGCGGTAGTAGTCGATTTCATGCGGTTTCTTCCCCGTGACTTCGGCGATGACCTTCAACACTTCACTCTCGCAATAGCCGCCCTGACAGAGGCCGCTGCCGGCGCGGGCCCGTTTCTTGACACCTTTGACGGTGGCGCTGCCCAACGGTCCTTGGACGGCGGCTTTGACTTCCGCGGCGGTGACGCGTTCACATTTGCAGACGATGTAGGCATGTGCGGGATCGGCTTCGATCAACCGTCTCTGTTCGTCATCGCTCAACGTGTGGAAAGCCTTCTTCTTCCGTCGATACGGGTCGAACGACGATTTCTTCGGGTAGGATTCACGGACCTTGAGCAGTTTGCCCACGACATGTTCGGCGATGGCGGGGGCGGCGGTGAGTCCGGGTGAATCGATACCCGCGACATGATAGAAGCCCGGGACTTCTTTCGAGGGTTCGATGTAGAAATCTTCATAGGTGCTCGAGGCCCGGATGCCCGCGAAAGTCCTGATGGTCATGTCGAAGGGGATGTCCTTGGCCATCCTCGCTGCATCGCGTTTGATCTTATCGAGATCTTCGGCATGATTGGCGACATTCTCTTTGTCGGTCTGGTGGGTGTTCGTCGGACCGAGGAGGATGTTGCCGTGCACTTGCGGCACGACGAGCACCCCTTTACCGTTGTTGTTGGGTAAAGGATAAAGGACCCGTTCGACGAAGCCGTCGACCAATTTGTCGAGCACATAGTACTCGCCGCGACTCGGCGTGATGCGATAGGGGACCTCGCGCTCGACCATGGAAGCGATGGTGTCCGCGAACGTTCCGGCGGCGTTGATCACGACTTTCGTGCGCAGACTGTCGCCATCGGCCGATGTGACGACGAAGCCCTCCTCCGTTCTCTTGATGGAGGCCACCTCGTAGTTCAAGCGGAGAGCGGCACCGTTCTTCATGGCGTTCTGCATGGCGGCGATGGCGACCTCCCATGGATAGGTGACCATGGTCGACGGCAAATCCAAAGCCGCGACGATGTCGTCATGAAGCATCGGCTCCCGTTCTTTCGCCGTTGAAGCATCAAGTAGTGAAGGCGAGTCGACACCATTCGCCACCGCCCGCCGGTACAAGGTCTCCAACCCTTTCGCATCGTCTTGTCTGTTTGCGAGCAGAAATCCCCCGGTCTTGCGCAGGGGGATGTCCAACTCTTTTGCGAGGGTGTGGTAGAGACGGTTGCCCTCGACCGCGAACTTCGCCTTCAGTGTGCCCTCCAACGGATCATGGCCCGAATGGACGATGGCACTGTTGGCCAACGTCGCATGGTTGCCGACGTCGCTTTCTTTGTCGACGACGACAGTCTTGGCTTCATAGCGGCTGAGGTCGCGCGCAATCAGGGTCCCACAGATCCCGGCCCCGATGATCAGATAATCATACATGGTATCACCTCGGTAAACAAAAAGAACGAAAAACAACGAATCGTGTTTTTCGCTCTCGATCTCTTAGAGATATTAACTTGAAATGGATGTGTTTCAAATGCCGTTGAAGTCGACACTCCAAAGCGGCACTTTGCTGGTGGTGACGGCGAGGGCTCCGTATCGCAGATACCGACGGATCTGTTCCTCTTCGAGGAGCAAGCCCCCGACGATCAAATCGCAAGTCACGACATCACGGATCATGTCGAGCAGTTCCTCGTTCACGGCCGGCAGCACTTCGATGCAGTCCGGACGCACGTATTGCACCATCTTGATGCTTTGTTTGAGGGAATAGCTGTCTTTGAGAAAGAAACGCATGATGCCGATGACGCCGCGCTTCCGACACATCTCGATGACGCGCGGTTTGCTCGAGATGATACCGGCGACCCGCATGGTCTGGATGAGATAGATGGCACCGAATTCATCGCTCGCAAGCCCCCGGATCAATTCCGAGTGCACGAGCACTTTCTTTCCGTGTTGTTTCATGGTTTCCACAAGGTCCGGAAGCTGGGCCAGTTGGAAGTTCATCAAGATGCCGTAGGTGAGGGGCAGTTTCAAGAATTTCTTCATGTCCTGATGTGTCCCGATGGCGGGTATCAGGCGTTGACCGTCGAACATGGCCGAAAACCTCCCAAGATAGAACATGAAGGAATCGAGCCGCTTGAACCCAATCCCTTCGCTCTCGCAGTATTATCTTGGGTCCAGTATATCCGATTTCGACGGTTTTGACAAGATGAAGCCGTGCAGAGCGTCAATCCGGGTCCTTTTCGACACCGAGACTCTCTAACAACGCCCCGACTTCCCTGGGTCGGTTCGCGACCTTGGCTCCGGCCGCTTCCAAGGCTTTCGCCTTGTCTTCGACCGAGCCCTTCCCGCCGGTGATGATGGCACCGGCATGTCCCATCTTCTGTCCGGTGGGCGCGGTGCGACCCGCCAAAAAGGCGACCAGAGGTTTGGTGAACTCTCCCGAAGCCAGGACTTCGGCGACTTCTTCTTCCATGGTGCCGCCGATCTCGCCGATGATCAACACGGCCTTGGTCTCCGGATCCTTTTCATAATGGGGAAGCATCTCCGCAAAACGGGTTCCCGGCACGGGGTCGCCGCCGATCCCGACAAGTGTGGAGACACCGTAGCCGCTCTTCACGACCATCGAAGTCACTTCGTTCGTGAGCGAACCACTGCGGGTCATCACGCCGATGCTTCCCCGACGATAGACCCGTTCAATCCAATGGGGGAATATCCCCATCATCGCTTCTTTGGGTGTGATCACACCGGAGGTGTTGCCGCCGATGAGCAGAGCGTCCCGTTCTTTGCATGCTTGACGCAAAAGCAACATCTCGCGCAAGGGGACCCCTTCGGCGACCATGACGATCTTCTTGATGCCGCCGTCCAACGCTTCCATCACCGCGTCATAGGCCATGCGCGGCGGCACGAAGAGCATCGAGGCCTTGATGGTGTGCTCGGCCATGGCATCGCGCACACTGTTGTATACGGGACAGCCATGGACCGTCTCTCCGGC
>PUKL01000083.1 GCA_003552275.1 Mollicutes bacterium | reverse complement strand
TTTCTATGACCACGACGGTGAACTTTTAGAGACACGAGAAATTCTCTATGAAGATTCGATTCATGACCCGCCCGGTGGTGAGGCTTTTCCCGAATACTACACTTTCTACGGTTGGATGGGCTCTTTGGAAGACATCAGGGAAGAGAAGGACTTCCATCCCAATGGGTACATCCATGAGCACATCGTCTATTTCTACGACATCGACGGGGACTTGATCGGACATCAGAGGGTGCGACTTGGCCAAGATGCTACTCCTCCCGATATGGAAGAAGAGATTGATGGTTACGTCTTCAAAGGCTGGGACCAGCCCTTGGAGGACATTCGTTACAATATGCACATTCATGCAGTCTATGAACGTGCTCATACATTGGAAGACACCCTCGACAAACTCTTCAGCGAAAACAATTTCACCATCGAGGTGTATTGGGAGAACACCCCCATGGGCGACTTCGTCAACACCTTGATGTTCGACGACAACAAGGTCTTCGCGGAAGTCTACACACAAGATCCGGTCTATCTCGTCACCGAAAATGCCACCCTTTATGTCATCGACCGCTATGAGTTCGACGACTACACCCAGTGGTATAAAAACGAATGGATCGGCCCCCCGCCCGAGATTGAGGACTGGATGCTCATCGATGTATTGAGCATGCAAGAAGAGATGTTCTCCTATGCCGAGGGAGCATATTCCCTCGATAGAAACGATTTTGATGAACTCTTCCAAGTCAACCCTTCAGAAATCAACTGGGTCACCTTGGAGGTTGACGAGGAGGGCATGCACTTCACGGTGCGTTGGCATCACGGCGATACGACGAACGTCTTCGTCTACGACATCGGGGAAACCGTCGTCGAGTTGCCCGAATATATCGAAGAGTAGAAATAATACAAACACCTTTACAATGACGCGGCAACATCCGGCCGCGTCATTGTTTTTTTGACCTGGATCGAATATGACGGATGTCACTATTGGTGATGGCCATGTTTTTTTGTTTTGTCGGGCTGATGGGGAGACAATTTTTGCCGACAATTGACACTTTTTGCTTTCACCGTGAGTGTTATGGTATAGTACCTATAAGAAGGCACTGCAACAATACATATGACATAGACAAGGGAAGAAGAGCGTATGCATCCCACTCTGAGACAAGCCCTGCTCATGTTCAGACCCAAGAACGAGCGTGCCTACCGACTCCGGGGCAATGAAGAGAACCTCGCCTATTGGCGGAAAGCGATGGGTGTCTTCGTCGTCTTGTTCGCCACCTTTTCCCTGATGGATTTTTTGCTTGTCTCGGAGCGTATGGGCCTTTTCTTCTTACTCCGGTTCGGTCTGGTCATCCCCGCGATGTTGGTCACGATACTGCTCACATACACGAAGAGCTTTCCGCGTTATGCCGATTGGGTGCTTTCCGCGGATTTTTTCTTGGGCGGAGCCACCATCGCTTTGATGATCGCTTATGCACCAGTGGAAACCGTATATGTGGGCGGACTCTTTCTCGTGCTTTTCTCGGGGTTCTTCCTCCTCAGGATCCATTTTTGGAACTCCACCCTCGTCGCCGTTCTCATCGTGGCATTCCAGGTGGTCTCATACACGTTGGTCAACGGTTTCACGACCGTCGCCTTTTCGATGTTGATGTTTCTCCTCGCCGCCGTCGTCATCGGCCTCATCGGGAGCTATTTTTTGGAAACCGTCCATCGCCAAGAGTACCAGAAGGAAAGACGGATCGCCAAGGACCGCGACCATCTCGCCGAAAGAGTCAGCAAACAACTACAGGAACTCCATCACGCCCAGACCTCGACCATCGTCGCTTTGGCCGAACTCGTCGAATCGAGAGACCCCACGACCGGCAGACACATCGCGAAAGTGGCCCGCTGTGCCAAAGACATCGCCACTGCGTTACCGGAGAAGGCCTTTGAGAAGAGCGCGATACCCCGCAAGACCTTCATCCGTGTCATCGAACACGCCAGCGCGCTCCACGATATCGGCAAAGTGGGCATCCCCGACCAGATTTTGAACAAGCCGGGTCCTTTGACCAAAGCGGAGTTCGAGGTGGTCAAGACCCACGTCCACATCGGCCACAAGACCCTCGAGGCCGTCCGCAGGAAATACCCGAACAACCACTTCATCAACATGGGCACGGACATCGCCCTCTATCACCACGAGCGCCATGACGGCAAAGGCTACCCCGAAGGCTTGGAAAAACAAGAGATCCCCCTTTCCGCCCGCATCATGGCTTTGGTCGACGTCTATGACGCTCTCACGAGCGAAAGACCCTACAAACGCGCCTATTCTCATGAACTGGCCGTGGAGATCATCTGCGAGAACAGTCCCGGCCACTTCGACCCCCTCGTCCTTGCGGCCTTCCGCCGTTGTGAAAAAGATTGGCGGGAAGACGAGGTGGGAGACGAAGACATTTTGGTATAAAACCCATCCTCTTCAAGAAAGGGTGAGCTGACATGGAACCTCTATACATCCTGGCCATCCTGTTTCTGGCGGGATCACTCGTCATGGTCGTCACTTGGTTCGTGCTCTTTTTCCATTCCCGTCGCGGTCATCTCCGAGAATGGCTCATATCCTGGGTGATCACCTTTATCGCCCATGTCTTCTATGAAAGACTGATCATGACGGAGGTGGGGATCTACGGTATTGTTTTCGGCGTTCTCATCCTCCTCGCGTCCTTTTTCTTCTTGCGTGGTGTCTACACCCTTTTCGAGAGGCGAAGCCCTTCGCACTGGTTGGTCGCGGTACCTCTGACGGGACTCTTGGCGACTTTCATCGCGCTTTTCGCGGCCCCTTTGACAGTCTATCAGTTCCTGGTCTTCATCTTTTCCGGCATCCCTTATGTGCTTTCCGGAGTCTACATCATCCAACGTCGCGAGAGAAGACTCACAAGCACGGGGTTCGTCTTCTTGGTGTTCGGTGTCCTCCTCGCTTTCGCACCGATGATCGCCCTCGTCGAAATCTACATGCCCTATGGGCTTTTCGTCCTCATGACCTTCGGCATGCTCACGGCGGCGGGCAGCATCTTCCTCCATTACAACACTTTGCACGCGGCGGCCCAGAAAGAGAAGAAGAGACTGGAACGTCTGGGCTATCACGATCCTTTGACGGGGCTCGCCAACCGGGCGAGGATGATGGAAAAGAGAACCTACTTTTCCGACAGAGAGCATTTTCCCGTCAGTGTGGTCTTCATCGATGTGAACAATCTCAAAGAGGTGAACGACACCCGCGGGCACCAACACGGTGACGCCCTCTTGAAACAACTGGCCGCCATCCTGACCGCCTTGCACCGCGAAAATGACGTACATGTCCGTTATGGCGGCGACGAGTTCATCCTCCTGCTTCCTTCTACTTCGGAAGAAGAAGCCGTTGGTCTGATGGACGACATCCTCGATCAATGCCGCATAGTGGACCTCGAGGACATCCCGCTCACGATTTCGGCCGGTCATGCGACGCAACGTGAAGAAGGCGAGAGTTTCGACGAAGTCTTCGTCCGTGCCGAAAAGAGCATGTACAAAGACAAGGCGACAAGCAAGCCCACTTAATCAATAGTTTTTTACCTATCTTGTTTCCGACAGAACAACGCATCCTCTTTCGACTTGGCTTCTGCCTTCGAGGATGCTTTTTTGTCGTTTGACGCTTGTCATCATCATGAAGAATACGAAAGCGTTTGCCTTTTTTCCCGCCCATCCGACTGCAGGTGAAGACTTTTTCCATGTTTGTCAAGGAAGAGAACGGTTCCAGCCTTTAAAAATGTTTGTGGTGTTGTTAAAATGTGTAATGCATGAGGGGATGGAACAACAAGCCACAAGGATTCCTTTGAAAACGCTTTTTCGATCATACATGTCTTCCACCCGGAAATCCTCTCAGTGCATGCCGACCACCGGAGGTGGAAACATGTCCACTCGCTGTCCCCGTTGCGACAACGAGATCGACGATGACACCCACATGTGCCCCCGTTGCGGGAGTTTCATCGGCCTGTTCAGGGGTCTTTCGCTCTATCGTCAAGGAAACATCGGTTTCGCCTTCTTGGGACTGTTGTTTCCGTTCATCGGGCTCCTTGTCTATCTCGCCTTCCGCAACCGGCACCCCGAAAGTGCGGCCATGCTATTCATCGGGGCCGTCGTGAGCACCATCCTCGCCGTCTTGCTCGCACTTTCGTTCGTCATGGCCCTGCTATTCGCTTCATGAGAGGACACCTTCACTGTCTCGGGTCGACGACCCTTTGAAGACCGCTCATGAAAGGAGGATGAGAACGCCTTCACATTGTCTTCCACTGCAACCTCGCTTCGGAGGATGAACTCCGAAGGCCTGTCGATAAGCAGCTCACAATGAATCATCCATAGCACAAATCGAACCCAAATAAAAGAAAGGAGAAACGAAAACATGAAAAAACTATTCATGGCAGCCGTCGGTGTCTTGCTTCTCACCGTAGCGGCAGCATGTGCACCCGAAGAGGAAGTGGAGACTTCCGAAATCCATTTCTACAACAGCGAAGGCTGGGAGGCAGTCTATGCCACCGCCGAGGACCAAGACGGTGAAGACCTTCTCGGCGACTTCCCCGGCGAAGAGGCCACAGCCGA
>PUKL01000140.1 GCA_003552275.1 Mollicutes bacterium | reverse complement strand
TTCGGTCCGCTTCCCGAAGACATGCGCATCTACATGCTCGCGAAATTGTATGAGAATCTCGCCCTGGCGAAGGATGTGGAAAAGGTCAGGGAAGATTCCCGCAAGATCGTCTTCACGCTATCAAAGGATGCCAGTAGAGACATCCATGGCGACCTGCTTTTCGGAAAGGCGAACGAACTGTCGCGTTTCATCCATCTCTCCTATCGACAAGGAAGGCTCTCGATCATGATCGAGAAGGGCAAAGTTTCAAAGCATCCGCTCGAATTGATCGTCCCCTTGTTGGAAAGCATATGAAAAACCCCGGCCGAGCAGCCGGGGTTTCATCTTATGTGATGGGTTCACACTCTTGTGACAAGCAGAGACGAGATCAGCGTCAACCGGATGAAATAGAAGTAGATGAGGGTCCCGAAAAGGTAGTGATGCATCGAGATCAAGTCCCGGTTGATGATGATGCGTTTCGCAAAACGCCGTAGATAATAGGAGAACACGAGAATCCCGGCGAGCAGCGCCGCCGCCTCGAAGACGATGAAGACGATGTCCAAGGCAGTGATGGTGGGAAGTTCACCGGCCCAGTCGAGGGCGGTGACGGTGATGACATAGGTCGTCGGGATCAAGGGAAGGACCAACAACAGAACCATAAGGCATAGCGGCACGGTGTCGGCCGTGCTCAACTTGATGAGTTTCCTGCCGATGAGGAAGAAGACCAGGGGATGGAAGATGAACGTGTAGAAGAAGACGACGGTCGACAGGATTTCGGCCCATCGGGCGTCGACGAACACATGGGCGTAGATACCGATGAAATAGACGGCGAATGTGGCGATGAGGACAAGGCGGGCGATGATGACGACGTTGCGCATGGGCTCCTCCTTCATGAATTCAAGGGTGAAAATCGCGGATGGCGGTTTTTTCATACGTATCCAAGCGAATTATACCATATTTCCCCTCATTGCAAAACCGACGATTCATTCCGTATAGGCGGTGATGGCCCTCATGAGTTTCTCGAAGCGCTTCGGTTTCAAAGATTGTG
Organism: Mollicutes bacterium; assembly: GCA_003552275.1. Taxonomy (GTDB): domain Bacteria; phylum Bacillota_I; class Bacilli_A; order Izemoplasmatales; family Izemoplasmataceae; genus T1SED10-81. The sequence goes on along the minus strand of PUKL01000140.1, from coordinate 17,717 downwards.
CGCCGTCGCTGAAAGCCTGGAAGGGGTTGTTGTGGACTTCGATCATGAGACCGTCCGCCCCGGCGGCGATGGAAGCCTTGGAGAGGCCTTCGACAAGGCGGTAGTCACCGGCTGCGTGCGAGGGGTCGACAATGACCGGGAGCTCGGTGATCTGTTTCGCATAGAGCATACCGTTCAAATCCAGGGTGTGGCGTGTGGCGGAATCGAACGTCCGGATTCCCCGTTCACAGAGGATGACATCCGGGTTCCCGTGCATGAGAAGATACTCGGCACTCAAGAGCCATTCTTCGACGGTGTTGGCAAATCCGCGTTTCAGAAGAACGGGTTTCTTCGCTTTGCCCAGCGCCTTGAGCAGGTCGTAGTTCTGCATGTTCCTCGCGCCGACTTGGATGATGTCGACGTGCTCTTCGAAGAACGAGAGGTCCTCCTTGTCGGTGATTTCACTCACGGCGTAGAGACCGGCTTCATCGGCGGCCTTCCTCAGGTGGATGAGACCTTCGCGTTCGAGTCCCTGGAAGGAATGGGGGCTCGTACGGGGTTTGAAGGCCCCGCCTCTGAGCGCATGGGCTCCCGCCTTTGCGACCGTGGCGGCGATCTTCGCGATCTGTTCAGCGCTTTCGACGGCACAGGGACCGGCGATGATGAAGGGTGTCATCTCGCTGAACCGTCTCTTCCCGATGCGCAGGGGACGCTCTTTCGGAAGGGGGCGGTTCACATAACGGTAGGGCTCTTTGGTGCGGATCACGTCGACCACACCGTCGTGGGCGTTCAAGGCCCGGGATTCGAGTTCTGTCGTGTCGCCCATGACATAGAGGAGGACATGGGTGTCCCCTTTGAGGGTGTGGACGACATATCCTTTGTCGTGGAGGTCGCGTTCCAGCTCTTCGGTTGAGGCGTCGACATCGAGGATGATGATCAAGACGACCATTCCTTTCGCAAATGTTCCAAGGCCTTTTTGTAACTTCCGATTCCTTCTCCGGCAAAAGTGTAGGCACAAGCATCCTTGATGACGGAGTGATGACGGAAAGGCTCTTTTCGCTTTTTCGGGTCACTGAGATGAACTTCGTAGACGATTGTATCAACGCCCACAATGGCGTCGTGGAGAGCGTAGGAATAATGGGTGAGGGCCCCCGGGTTCAAAATGACGGCGTCGATCCCTTCGGCATCCGCTTCATGGAGCCAATCGATGAGTCTGCCCTCGTGGTTCGTCTGACGGATATCGACGGAAAAGCCCAACTGCGAGGCGAATGCGGCGACATCCCGCATGGTTTCTTCGTAGTCTCTTTCACCATAGATCTCCGGTTCTCTACGGCCCAATAGATTGAGATTGGGTCCGTTAAGAATCAAGATGCGCATCGAGGGCCTCCTTGATCCGTCCGACGATCGTCTTTTCATGCCAAGTGTCCTTGGCGACGGTAACATCGGCGTATTGTTCGTAGAGATGTTGACGCTTTTGTTTCAACTCCTTGAGATCGGCCATGTCCTCGATGAGCGGACGGTTTTTCAGATTCTCCGCAGTGAGGATGTTTTCATCGAGGTCGAGAAAAACCACCACGCCGTTTTGTTTCAGGGCGAGCATCGCTTCTTCGTCCTCGACGATGCCGCCGCCCGGGGCGATCCACTGGCCGTTGCCTTTCGCGATTTCCTTGACCTTCTCCTTTTCGAGTTTTCGGAAGGTCTTTTCGCCTTTCATGCGGAAGATGTTCTCGACGGAAGTCCCTTGTTGTTTTTCGATCGCCAAGTCGATGTCGATGAAGGGCTTGTCCGTCTCTTTGGCCAAGCGGAGGCCGTAATGGGTCTTACCGGCGAAAGGCAGGCCGATGAGGACGATGTTTTGGAACCGTCGCTCGAACATTTTCAAAGCCGTCATGACGGTCTTTTCGTCATGGCGTTCTCCAAAGAAGAGAGCTTGGCTTTCCGCCGCTTGGCGGACAAGCATCTCCAACCCGTTGCGGATGGTGATCCCCGCGGCTTCGGCTTTTTGGAGAAGGCGGGTTTTCAAGGGGTTGTAGATGACATCGAAGACGAGGTGCAAGTTCGGAAGCCGGTCCCAGTCGACCGGAAGGATGTCCTCATTGTCCGGATACATGCCGACAGGAGTCGTGTTGATGAGGATATCATAGGACCCTTCCAGCTTGTCAAGAGGATGTTCGCCCGCTTGGGGATTTCGGGCGAAAACATCGATGTCGGTGTGATTGCAAGTTGTCAGAGCGATTTTTGTCGAGCGCATGGTGGCGCCATTTCCCATGATTGCCACTTTCATTTTTCCGCTCGGGAAATGACGACAGATGAAAGCCACCAACGCGAGGTAGTCGGTGTTGTGTCCGATGAGCTTGCCATCTTGTTGGATGATTGTGTTGACGATCCCCGTCTTTTCTGCCGTGTCAGCGAGACCATCGAGGAGACCCATCACGTCTTTTTTGTAGGGATGGGTCACGTTTAGGCCCCGGAAAGACTTCAACTGCAAGAAGGATCTCACATCGGCCGTTTCATAGAGATGGTAGGTCAAACCATCTTTGAGATGTTCGTGGATGGTCTTGGAGAAGCTGTGGGACAGTGATCTTCCCAACAATCCATACATCTTAAGACACCTCACGCCTGCAAACGGCGACTTTCGGCGAGCACTGTCGCATAGACCTTCTTCAGCACGTCACTGTGACGGTATGCGCTTATTCTATCATAGATTTCTTCTTCCCGCTTCACATCCTGTAAGGGGAGGCCTTGTCTCTTTTTCCAGACACCGACCTCTTCGGCGATGGAGAAGCGTTCTTCCAAGGCGGAGAGGATGATATCGTCCAACTTGTCGATGCGGTCGCGGTAGGCTTTCATCTTGTCCATTCCAGACCCTCCTTGCGGATAGTGAGTTCCAACACACAATAATAGGCGAGAGCGTTCACGACGGGAAGGACCCTCGGAAGCAGGCAAGCATCATGTCGGGGCGAACTTTCGACAGTCGTGTTCTTGCCTTTCTCCACATCGACGGATTGTTGTTTTTTGGCGATCGAAGGGGTCGGTTTGAAAGCTGTTTGGAAGATGATCGGCATCCCGGTCGACAACCCCCCGAGGATACCGCCGGCGTCGTTTTTCAAAAAGGACACACGGGAGCCTTCATAACGCAACGGGTCGTTCACTTCACTGCCCATGCGCCGGGAGGCGGTGAAGCCCAGACCGAACGAGACCCCTTTGACGCCGGGAATCGAAAAGAGGAGATGCGAAAGAAGGCTTTCGAACGAATCGAAGAAAGGTTCTCCGAGGGCGGTGTCATGACCGATGATGGCGGTCTCGGCGATGCCGCCCACGCTGTCGCCCGCCTCATGAGCTTGACGGATTCTTTCCAAGAAACGTTTTTCATCATCCGGCATGATAACCGGGAAATCGCTTGCCGATAGGGTTTTTAGTTTCTCTTCATCAGGGGGGGAATCGCGGAATGACGACCCTTCCAGAGAATGGATCCGTCTGATGTGGGAGCCCACGGTGACGCCGCGTTTGGCGAGGATCGTTTCCGACACGGCTCCCAAAAGCACCAACGGGGCCGTCAAACGACCGGAAAAGTGACCGCCCCCGCGGTGGTCGGGATGTCCACGGGCTTTCAGATATGCCGGGTAGTCCGCATGAGAGGGCCGTATACGGCCTTTCTCATATTCGCTGTCATCGGCGGCGCTGTTCTCGATGAAGAACGTGAGCGGGGCTCCCGTGGTGACATTTTCAAAGAGACCGCTCAAGATGTCGAAACGGTCCGCTTCTTTTCGTTTGGTCGCAAAAGAATGCTTCGGACGCCTTGCTTCGAGGATTTTTTCGAGGTTGTCCCTGTCGATTGTGATGCCCGGCGGCAGGTTATGGATGGTTATGCCCACGCCCGGGCCGTGACTCTCACCGAAAAGACTCACTTCCACCGCTTTTCCGAATGTACTCATGACGGTCCTCCTTCGGGGATCATATCCTTGAGTTCTTGAAAAGAAAAAGTCTTAAGGAAGCCATTTCCCGGTTGTTCTACATCAGCTGTCACATATATGTCATCTTTGTGGCGTTTCTTGTCGTGAGGGATGAAAGAAAGCAACTCATCTTTTTCATAAGGAATGTCCCTATGTAGGCCGAAGCGGGCCAAGACTTTCTGCAGGTCTTCATGGAAAGGCTTGTCCCGGGCCATGAGGTGCATCCCGAAAGCGACGCATTCGCCATGGAGGAAAGATCCTTCATGAAGGTGCTCGAGGGCGTGGGCGATCAGGTGGCCGTAATTCAGGATGGCGCGCTCACCATGGTCGTAGAAATCTCGTTCCACGATGTCTTGCTTCAGTTTTACCGCTTTCCGGATGAGACCGGGGTCTCGCGGGGATACGGTGTCGTGCCGCAGATGCCGGAAAAAGTCGGCATCATGCAAAAGGGCGATTTTCACGATTTCCGCCATGCCACTGGCGAGTTCTCTGTCGGGAAGGCTCGTCAACGTCGATGTGTCGGCTATGACCGCCTCCGGGGTGTAAAAAGTCCCGATCGCATTCTTCGATTGGTGTGTGTTCAACGCGAATTTTCCGCCCACGGAGGCATCCGCCATGGCGATGAGACTCGTGGGAACAAGCAAAAGCCGCACCCCCCGTTTGTAAGTCGCTGCCACAAATCCGGCGAGGTCGTTCACCATGCCGCCGCCCAAAGCCACGATTCTTGCTTCACGCGGGAGTCCCGCATCCTGGAGGGCGTCGATGATCCTTTCATAGGTCCGGAGCGTCTTGGAAGCTTCGCCGGCGGGGACTGTGAAACGTCCGGAAACCGATAATGTTTGTTCAACGGTGCGGACGACGGTCTCGGGGATGTTCGCATCGACAATGATGAAGGAAGGAAGGCCGTCTTCCACCAAAGAGTCCAGTCCGGTCAAGATGCGGTCACCGATATGATAGACATAGTCACCCCGGACACCTTTCATGGTCATTTTCAAGCGATATCCCTCCTCTTCACGATGGAAAGGTTCGCTCCCAAAGCCCCGAGGTCTTGGAAAAAAGCGGGGTAGGACTTGTGCACCGCTTCCGCATGGAGTATGTGTACGGGACCGCTGGCCATGGTCCCCGCTATGGCTGCCAACATGACAAGGCGATGGTCGTCATGGCTGTCGATGGAAGCCCCGGAAAAACGGGATACGGGACCACGTACACGGAGGAAATCCTCTTCCACCACGATATCCACATGTAGTTTCTTCAGGAGTTCGAAGATGCTCTTGATCCGGTCGCTTTCTTTGAAGCGCAATCTTTCCGTGTGGTGGATGATGCTCTCTCCTTCCGAAAGCGAAGCGAGGAGGGCGAGAGCGAAGATGAGATCGGGATTGTCCTCGACCTCGGTGATGAAAGCCGAGGTTCTTGACGAACTGCTCCGGTAACCGTCTTCGGTGTGGATGATCTTGCCACCGGCGTTCCGGATGGTTTCTATGATGTTTCTGTCCGCCTGCAAAGAGTCGCTCACGAGCGGATGGACCTCCACGCCCGTGCTCCGGAGTCCGGCGACAAGGAAGAGCGAAGCCAGCGAGTAGTCCCCTTCGATGAAAATTTCCCGGGGACGGAAGTCTTGTGCGGGTGGTATGCGGAAAGCGTCGTTTTGTTTTATGATTCTGATACCGGCGTTTTCGAGCGTGTCCACGGTGAGATCGATATAGGGCCTGGAGGTGGGGTTTTTGATGTGGAGAGTGGATGTTTCGTCCAAAAAGGGGAGAGCGAAGAGGAGACCACTTGCGAATTGGGAGCCGAAACTGCCGTCGAGGACGATATCTCCTCCTGTGAGCCTCGGGCGGACGACGAGGCGGGGACCGTTCTTTTCCAGAGAATTCGGGAAGAGCGCAACATAAGGGTCGAGAGGTCGGTTGGCCAATGATTCGTCCATCAAGAAGGTAACCTCGCTTCCCGTCAGCATCGCCAGGGGAATGGCGAAACGCAATGAAGAAGCCGAAGCTTTGACCTCTATGGGTCTTTTCGGCGGTCGCGGGCGACCGACGCCCTTCACCCGCAAACGGTCATCCTTTATTTTCCATGAAGCCCCGAAAGCCTTCAAGACGTTGAGAGTGGCCAGGATGTCGTCGCTTTCCACAAACGGGAAAATGACACTGACCCCGCGAGACAACAACGCCGAAATGAGCGCCCGGTGCAACAGGCTTTTCGAAGGCGGGACACGGACGTGTCCCTGGAGTTTGGAGGGATGGACGAGCACATCATAGGCCATTGTTGATCCCTTCTTTCGCCGGCCGACTTCTTGGTTTCATTATACACCAAGGGAAGCTTGAGAGATAGGGGCGGGAGGGCAAAGGAGTTGTTGAATTTGCACATCATTTGTGTGATAATAGAAAAAGAATGATTTAGAAAGCGTATACATATTCTCATTTTGGAGGTACAACACATGGTCAACAATGATCTGAAGATTGCACAACAAGCCTCGATGAAAGACATCGGCGAAATCGCCGAACAGATCGGTCTCGAAGAGAAGGACATCGAGCGCTACGGCGGTTACAAGGCCAAAATCAAACTTGAGGCCTTGGAACGCCACAAGGACAAGAAGGACGGGAAAGTGATATTGGTCTCGGCCATCACCCCGACTCCGGCCGGCGAAGGCAAATCCACGACGACCGTCGGATTGGGCCAAGCTTTCGGCAAGCTCGGCAAGAATGCCATCATCGCTCTCAGGGAACCCTCTTTCGGTCCCGTCATGGGCGTGAAGGGCGGAGCCGCCGGTGGCGGACACGCCCAAGTCGTCCCCATGGAGGATATCAACCTCCATTTCACCGGTGACATCCACGCCGTCACCACGGCGACAAACGCTATCGCCGCCATGATCGACAACCATATCCATCAAGGGAACGATTTGAACATCGATCCCCGACGCATCACCTGGAAACGCGCTCTCGACATGAACGCCCGCGCTCTCCGCCAAGTCGTCGTGGGTCTCGGTGGCGTAGGTAACTCCATTCCTCGCGAAGACGGCTTCAACATCAGCGTGGCATCGGAAATCATGGCTGTTCTCTGTCTCGCCAAGGACATCCATGACCTGAAGGAACGCATCCGTCGCATCGTCATCGCCAACACCTACGACCGCAAGGTCGTGACCGTCGGCGACCTCGGCGCCGAAGGAGCCGTCACCCTCATCCTCCGAGACGCCGTCAAGCCGAACCTGGTCCAGACACTCGAGAACACTCCCGCCCTCATGCACGGCGGACCTTTCGCCAACATCGCCCACGGTTGCAACAGCATCATCGCCACAAACATGGGCCGGAAACTCGCTGATTACTGTATCACCGAAGCGGGCTTCGGAGTGGATCTCGGTGCCGAGAAATTCTGCAACATCAAGAGTCGCCAGGCCGGTTTCGAACCGAGCGCCGTGGTGATCGTGGCCACGGTCCGGGCTTTGAAAATGCATGGCGGTGTGAAGAAGGCCGACCTCGGCGAAGAAAACGTCGAAGCTTTGAAGAAGGGTATCGAAAACCTCGAAAAACACATAGAGACCATCCAGACTTTCAACCTTCCTTATGTCGTCGCCATCAATCCTTTTGTCAACGACACCGAAGACGAGATCAAGGCTCTCAAAGGTTGGCTCGAAGAGAACAACCACCCCTATTCGATCAGCGAAGTCTGGGCGAAAGGCGGCGAAGGAGCCGTCGACCTCGCCAAGAAAGTCCTCGAACAGATCGACACGAACACTCAGACATTCAAACGGTTCTATGAAGACGACGATTCACTCGAAGACAAGATCGAGTCCATCGCCAAGAAAGCATACGGTGCCAAAGGCGTGAACTACACCAAGAAGGCGAAGAACCAGCTGCGACGCTTCAAGCGCGAAGGTTGGGACAAATTGCAAATCTGCATGGCGAAGACCCAGGTTTCGCTTTCTGACGATCCCAAAGAGTACGGACGGCCCCGTGACTTCACCATCACCGTCCGTGAACTGAGCCCCTCCATCGGTGCCGGCTTCATCGTCGCCCTCACCGGCGACATGATGACCATGCCCGGTCTTCCCAAAAGGCCCGCGGCCATGGACATGGATATTGACGACGAAGGGAACGCCGAAGGCCTCTTCTGAGTCGCATTGGAGATGATATCATGAACGGATTCGACCGTTTCAAAGAACTCCAGAAGAAACAGAAAGCATATCAGCTCGTCTTGGGGATCGCCTCATGGGATTCGAACACCGAGGCCCCCAAGGCGTGTTTCCCTTATCGTTCGGACATGCTCTCGCTCATCAGCGGTGAGTATTACGCCTTGTCGACTTCCGAGGAGTATCAAGAGATCGTCAATGAACTTCATGATAGTCAGGAAGATTTGAATGAGATCCAAAAGAAGGAAATCCGCAAGGCGAAAAAGGATCTCGACAAGATTCTCCGCATTCCCCGGGAGGACTATGTGGAGTACTCCCGACTTGTGAATCTCTCCCAGCGCGAATGGGAAGAAGCGAAAGAGAAAGACGATTACGACCACTTCAAACCGTATCTCGACAAAATCATCGGCTTTCGAAAGAAGATGGCACAACAAAGGGACCCGGAAAAACATCCTTACAATGTCCTCCTCGACGACTTCGAGGAGGGGATGGACATGGAAAAATATGATGAGTTCTTTCGCGTCGTGAAAGAGGAGATCGCCCCCTTCGCGCAAGAGGTTCTCGCCGTGAAGGAGGATGAACCACCCGCGTTCGTGAAGGCGTCATATCCGCGCGACAAGCAAAAGAAGTTCGTCGAGCACCTCATGGACGTCTTCGCTTTCGACAAGAACCGGGGTCTTCTCAAAGAGAGTGTCCACCCTTTCACCTGGAACACCCATTCCAAGGATGTCCGTTTCACGGTCCGCTACCTTGAGGATTACTTGTTCTCTTCGGTTTTCGCGGCCATCCACGAGCTCGGCCACGCCCTCTACGAACAACAAGTAGATGAGATGTTCGACATGACGAACTTGAAAAGCGGCGCTTCCATGGGTATGCATGAATCACAGTCCCGCTTCTACGAGAATATCGTCGGTAGGAGCCTTCCTTTTTGGGAGACCCACCTGGACGCACTGAAAAAGATCTTCCCGCGCCAACTGAAAGGCGTGGAAGCCGACGAGTTCTTCCGGGCGGCCAATCGCGTCGATGAGACCTTCATCCGGGTCGAAGCCGACGAACTGACCTATCCGCTGCACATCCTCATCCGCTATGAGATCGAACGGATGATCTTCGATGACGAAGTGGACGTCGACGAACTGCCCACCATCTGGAACAAGAAGATGAAACAATATCTGAATCTCGATGTCGAGAAGCCGAGCGACGGCATCCTCCAGGATGTGCACTGGAGCACGGGCATGTTCGGTTATTTCCCGACCTATGCGCTCGGCAGTGCGTATGCGGCCCAGATCTATTACACGATCAAGGAGGAGCTTGATTTCGAAAGACTCATCCGCGAGGACGATATCGCCGAAATCAACGGATTCCTCAAGGAAAAAGTGCATTGTTACGGGAAGTCGAAGACACCGGAAGAAATCCTCGTCGCCCTGACGGGGGAGCCTTTCAACCCGCAATACTACGCACGTTATCTGAAAGAGAAATATCGTGACATCTACTTGAAATGAGGAGGATTTTCCATGGTTGACGAATATCATGAACGTTTTCATGAACACGCCGAGGATTTCTTGCGACAACTGCCGAAAGGTGTGTTCATCACCACAAAAGACACCGAGGGCAGGGTGAACACGATGACCATCGCCTGGGGCCACATCGGTGTCATCTGGGGGCGGCCCGTCTTCATCGCCTATGTCCGGTACTCGCGCTACACCTATGATTTGTTGGACAAGGCCGAGGACTACACGATCAATGTTCCGAAAGAAGGCACCCTGAAGAAGGAGCTCGCTCTTTGCGGAACGAAATCCGGGCGGGACATCGACAAGTTCAAGGAAGCAAAACTGACCCTCGCGCCGGCACGGAAAGTGCAAAGTCCCATCATCAAAGAGTGCGCATTGCAATATGAATGCAAGATGCTCTATAAACAGACGCAAGAACCGGCACTGATTGATGAGGCGGTCAAAGAACGCTACTACCCCACGCCCGACACCCATATCATGTTCTTCGGGGAAATCGTGGATTCTTACTTGACGGAAGGAGATTGAGATGGCAGCGAACATCATCGACGGAAAGCAGTTGTCGAAAGACATCCGCAACAGTGTGAAAGAACGAGTCGCCTTCTACAAGGAGAAATACGACAAGGTACCACACCTTGTCGTGATTCTCGTTGGTGACAATCCCGCGAGTGTCTCCTATGTGACAAGAAAGAAGCGGGATTGTGAACGCGCCGGCATGAAAAGCACCATCATCCGCAAGGACACCTCGATCACGGAAGCGGAGCTTATCGCCCTGATCGAAAAGCTGAATGAAGACGAGGACGTCCATGGTCTCCTCGTGCAGCTCCCGCTCCCCGACCATATCGACAAGAATCTCGTGATCCGCACGATCAAAAAAGAAAAGGACGTGGACGGTTTCCACCCTTTGAACATCGCCGCCATCCATACCGGCGAAAAAGGCATCGTGCCTGCGACCCCCAAAGGCGTCATGACCATGATCGAAAGCGCCGGCATCGATGTCGAGGGGATGGACGCACTGGTCATCGGTTGCAGCAACATCGCCGGGAAGCCCATCGGCATGCTGCTTTTGGAAGCCAAAGCGACCGTGACCTATGCTCATTCGAAGACACGCGATTTGCAAAAGCATGCGAGAGAAGCGGATCTCATCGTCAGCGCCGCCGGTGTCGTCAATCTCGTCACACCGGACATGGTCAAAGACGATGTCGTCATCATCGACGTCGGCATCAACCGCGTCGGCGACAAATTGGTCGGAGATGTCGACTATGAAGGCCTGTTGGACAAAGCCTCCCACATCACGCCCGTGCCCGGAGGCGTGGGGCCGATGACCATCGCTTCCCTGTTGGAGAACACCCTCGAGTGTTTCGAGGACCTCGAAGGCATCCCGGGATGAAGTGAGTCGTTGCGACTCACTTTTCCTCTTTTTCGGACACAGATGCTATAATGAATTCGGGAGAGGAGGGATTCATCCATGCGCATCTGCAAATGGCTGATTTGGATCACCGCACCGATCGTCATCATCATGATCGCGACCTCCCTCCTGACAAGCCACACCTACATGCGGATTTCCGAGGGGCGTTATGCGACGCATGAGAACATCGACTACGATTACACCCATGTCAGCCGAAAACTGATCGATTTTCTCAATTACCGGCATGATGATCTGACGTTCGGGGCTCATGAAGGTGACGAGGGTCCCATCATGAGCGAAGGAGAGATCCTCCATATGGAGGATGTCCGCGATGTCTACACCCTGCTCAGGATCGTGGCGGGGGTGAGTCTGGTCGTCCTCTTGTCGGCGAGCGTATTCCTCTATCGAAAAAACAAGCGCATGTTCTATGAGGCGTATCGGGACATCTTCTACCTGCCCGTCTTCTTCGGCGCCTTTGTCGGTGGTTGGTTCTTGATCGATTTCAACCGAGCATTCGATGTTTTTCATCGCATATTCTTCGAAGAGGGGACTTGGACATTCGGTGGTGAAGGTGAAGAGACGCTCATCACCTTGGTGCCCCAGAGTTTCTGGTTTGTCAGCGGACTGCTCATCATCGCATTCTTGATTCTCGTCATCGCCATTCTCATGTTTTTGAACCATCGCTTCATGAAACCACGCATTCCCAAAGAAGGAGGAACAACATGATGGAGTCATTGAAAAAGCAAGACGGAGAACTCTATGAAGCCATTCATGCCGAAAAGGAACGGCAAGAGGGGCATCTAGAGCTCATTGCCAGCGAGAACTTCGTCTCCAAGGCCGTACTCGAGGCCGACGGCAGCATCCTCACCAACAAATACGCCGAAGGCTATCCGAAAAAACGCTATTACGGAGGATGCGAACATGTCGACACGGTCGAGAACCTCGCCCGTGACAGGCTGAAAAAGCTTTTCAACGTCAAATACGTGAATGTCCAGGCCCATTCGGGCTCGACCGCCAACATGGGGGCTTATCGCGCCGTCTTGAAACATGGTGCGAAAGTTCTCGGCATGAGTCTCGACCACGGCGGACATCTCACACACGGACATCCCTTGAATTTCAGCGGCATCGATTACGAGTTCCAAAGCTACGGTGTCAGTGACGGCACCGAGACCATCGACTACGACGATGTCCTGCGCAAAGCCGAGTCGTTCAAACCGGACCTCATCGTCGCCGGGGCGAGTGCCTATCCCCGCGAGATCGATTTCAAGCGCTTCAAGGAAATCGCCGACAAAGTCGGAGCCCGTCTCATGGTCGACATGGCGCACATTGCCGGGCTCGTGGCCGCGGGCTTGCATCAGAACCCTTGCGACTATGCCGATATCGTGACCTCCACCACGCACAAGACGCTGCGTGGGCCCAGGGGCGGTATCATCATGACGAACGACAAGGAAATCTACAAAGAGATCAACAAGACCGTCTTCCCCGGCATCCAGGGAGGTCCGCTCATGCATATCATCGCCGCCAAGGCGGCCGCTTTCAAAGAGGCGTTGACCCCCGATTTCAAAGACTACCAGCGACGGGTGATCGAAAACGCCAAAGCGTTGGCCGACGAGCTGCAACAACTCGGATTCAAGGTCATCAGCGGCGGCACGGACACCCACCTTGTCCTCGTCGAGGTCAAGAGCTTGACCGGTCTCACCGGCAAGAAGGCCGAGCAGGTCCTTGAAAGTGTCAACATCACCTGCAACAAGAACACGGTTCCGAACGACCCCGAGAAACCCTTCATCACGAGCGGCATCCGCCTCGGCAGTCCGGCCCTCACCACCCGGAACTTCACCAAGGACGCCATGCGCATCGTCGCGAGACTCATCAAGAAGACACTCTCGAACCCGGACGACGAGAACGTGCTTGACGAAGTGCGGGACGAGGTCGCCAAGCTGACCAAGACCTATCCTTTGTACGAAAAGTGAATTTGCCCAATCAAAAAAACACCTCCGGCTTGGTCCAAGCCGGAGGTGTTTTCATGTGGATTCATTTCTTCCGCACGATTTCGATGAGTTCTTTCACATCATGTTCACCGAAGCGGTATTTGGCCATACAGAAATGACAGACGGTCTCGATCCCCTTGTCGGTCTCGAGGAGTTCTCTGAGCTGTTTTTCGCCCAGGGATATCAGTCCGCGCTCGAATTTTTCCCTGTCGCAATCACAATGGTATCCAAGCGACATGGTGTGGAGGATTTCATGATCATCCAGAGCGATCCGGGCGATGATGTCTTCCGGTTTGTCGCCCTCTTCGAGGAGGGTTGTCATCGCCGGCAGCTTGGAAAGCCGTTCTTCTATGAGGCTCACGGTCTCCTCTTTGCATCCGGGCATGCGTTGGAGTATGAATCCCCCCGCATTCAGGACGGTGTTGTCCTCGGCGATCCGCACCCCCAAAGCGACGGCCGAAGGGATTTGTTCGCTTGCGGTGAAGTAGTAGGCGAAATCGGTGGCGATCTCCCCCGTTTGCAGTTCGACACTGCCGGTGAAGATGTCGCGGACCTTCAAATCCTTGGTCACGTGCAGTTTGCCTTGTCCGACCGCTTGACTGACGGGAAGATCCCCGGAGGCGTGCTGCATGAACACATGGGGGTTCCCGACATAGCCGCGGACCTCCCCTTTGGCGTTCGTGGTGGCGACCATACCCTCGAGGGGGCCGTCCGCGTCGATGCGGATGGTCAGTTCCTGGTCCTGTTGGTACATCGCCCCCATGATGACGCTGCCGGTGAGCAACCTGCCGAGCGCCACCGAACTTGTCGGCCATAGGTCGTGGATTTTTTGCGCTTCATAGACGAGATTCGTCGTGTCCGCCGCATACAGACGGACGGTGCCGTCAAAGGCATAGGCTTTTGCGAGATAGTCTTTCATCGTGATCACCCGGCCCATTATAACATGGGGAGCGGGAAATAGAAATGTGTTGCGGTATGGAGGATTCTATGGGAGAATATCCGTGATTCAGGAGTGTGATCCGCATGGATTTCAAGAGACATCTGACGAAGAACCCCGTCGTCGTGGCCCCGATGGCGGGCATCTCGAACAAAGCCTTCCGTTTATTGGCCCAAGAGATGGGCGCAGGTCTCGTCTACACCGAGATGATCAGTGACAAAGGCTTGAAATACGGAAGCGTCCGCACCCGCAGGATGACCGAGATCCTCCCCGAGGAGGAGAATGTCGTCTTGCAGCTTTTCGGTGCCGACGAAGAGGCCTTGGCCTATGCCACCGAATATGTCGACAAACACACAAGAGCGGTGGCGATCGATCTGAATCTGGGATGTCCCGTCCCCAAGGTCGTCAAGAACAATGGCGGCGTGAGCCTCATGCGCCACCCCGAGCAGGTGGGGCGGCTCATCTCTTTGATGTGTGAGAGGACGGATCTACCCATAACGGTGAAAATGCGGAGCGGTTGGGACGAGGCAAACAAGAACGCGGTGGAGATCGCCCGTGTCTCCGAAGCGGCCGGTGTTTCCCTCATCGCCGTGCACGGTCGGACCCGCACCCAGATGTATCGTGGCGAGGTGGATCTCGACATCATCAGGGCGGTCAAGGAAGCCGTGGAGGTTCCCGTGCTCGCCAACGGGGATGTGAAAACCCCCGAAGACGCCCTGGACATGATGGATGTCACCGGATGTGACGGGGTGATGGTCGGGCGGGCCCTGCTGGGCAATCCTTGGCTCATCCGTCAGTGTAACGACTATCTGTGCTATGGCCGTTATGACGAGTCCCCCTCGGTCGAAGAGAGAGTGGAGATGGCCAAACGGCATGCGGCGCTCCTTGCAAAGCACTACGGTGAACGGCGGGCCGCTCTCGAGATGAGAAGCCAGGCGCCTTGGTATCTGAAGGGCCTCCCCGACAGTTCACAAGCGCGCAAAGCCCTGTCGCGCGCCGACTCGCGCGAGACGATGTCGGCCATCTTGGATGATTACCTCTCCCGCATGAAAACCGCCCCTTGAGAAGAGGCGGTTTTTTCATATCTCGAAATGGCGGAGGTGTTCGCGCAGGGGGCCGGACACACGCGCTTTGATCCTGACGGCGTCGTCTTCGTACAGTTCTTCAATGATTTCGGCGTGTTCGTTCAGCGTGTGGACGAGATCGCCCCGGCTTTGCGGGATGGCATAGACCTTGACGGTGTCATCCCGAAAGAGGGTTTCGTTGATCTTTTCGATCAGCGTGTCGATGTTGAGGTTTTCCCGCAGGCTGACTTTGACAGCCGGGCTGTAGGTCGGGGGAAGGATGTTGTTGGCAAGGTCGATCTTGTTGAAGACATAGAGGGTCTCCATGCCGTCGGCCCCCAGTTCTTTTAATACGGCTTCGGTGGTCTGGATCTGGTCGAGGTAGTAAGGATGCGAGAAATCGACCACATGCAAGAGCAGGTCGGCTTCTTTGATCTCTTCTAGGGTCGCCTTGAAAGAATCGACGAGTTCATGGGGGAGGTTGGAGATGAAACCGATGGTGTCGGTGAGCGTGAAACGCTTTTTGTCCTTGAAACGGATGAGTCGGGTCGAGGTCTCCAAAGTCGCAAAGAGGCGGTCTTCGACATGGGCGCTTTTTTCTTCGCGTCCGTTTTTGGCGTGTTGCAGGAGGGTGTTCAGGAGCGTGCTTTTTCCGGCGTTGGTGTAGCCGACGACAGCGACGTTCTTCACAAGCGACCTCCGGCGTTTCCGACGGTTGTGCTGACGGGTGCGGACGATGTTCCGCAAGGATTTTTCGGCATTTTTGATGTCTCTGTCGATGCGCCGGCGGTCGAGTTCGATCTTTTTTTCACCGGGACCGCGGGAACCGATGCCGCCTTGTTGTTGTTCGAGGGAGTTCCGCATCGCGCTCAATCGCGGTTTCAGATATTTAAGCTGGGCGATCTCCACTTGCAACATGGCCTCTTTCGTCTGGGCGCGTTTGGCGAAGATTTCGAGGATGAGCAGGGTCCGGTCGATGACGGCCACATCGAGGATGTCTTCGAGATTTCGGATCTGGCTGTTGGTGAGCTCCTCGTTGAAGATGATGTAGTCGGGGTCATGCGCTTTCTTGGCCTGGAGGATCTCATCGAGTTTCCCCTCGCCCACCTTGTATGCCGGAGTGGTCGCTCTTGCCGGCTGGGAGAATGTTTTGATTGTCTTGATGTTCAAGGAATGGGCGAGATTTTCGAGTTCCTCGAGATAGTAACGGACCATATCGTCGGGGTAACGGTCGATAGCGACGAGAAAGGCCTTTTTCATACAATCACCTCACTTTCATTATAACAGCAGGGACACGTGTGGCACAATCAAAGAAAAGAGGTGCTTTCGCACCTCTTCAGAGTCCGCATTTCAACTGGGCGTTGCAGTTGGAACAAGTGTGACAACCGCCGAGGTTTTCCACAGTCCCTTCAAGGCAGATGGGGCAGATGTCGCCCTCCTCGATGCCGATGTTCCTGTCTTGACGGTCGGACCTGAGTCCCTTCGTACGGGGCTCTTTTTTCGTCTTGATGGGTTTTTCCTCGACTTCGAGACCGAGGTCGGTGATCTCGACCTGCTTGGGCTTGGAGTCCTTGTCGTCCTTGGTCAGGGTGAGGACCTGAGCGTCGCGGGAACCGTCGACATAGACGGTGCCGCCCTTCGCCCCGCCGTAATAGAGTCGGCGATAGACGCGTTCGACCTCTTCGACACTGTAGCCTTTGGGTGCGTTCACGGTTTTCGATATGGAGGAGTCGACCCACTTCTGGATGGTGCATTGCACATCGACATGTTCTTCGGGGGTGAGGTCCATGGCACTCACAAAGACATCGGGGAGAGAATCACGGTCATAACCGGGATATCGCTCCATATAGGCTTCGACGATGGGTGCGTTCACCTCGATGAATTTGCCGAGACGCCCGCTGCGGAAATAGCTGAAAGCGAAATAGGGCTCCAGCCCGGTCGAGACGCCGACCATCGTGCCGGTCGATCCCGTCGGTGCGATCGTGAGAAGATGGGAGTTGCGGATGCCTTTTTCCAACACACCCTCCCGGATGTGCTCGGGCATCCTTTGCATATAACCGCTATTGATGAATTTTTCGCGGTTCTCCGCGGTTTTCAGGAAGGGGAAGGAACCTTTCTCTTCCGCGAGACGGATGCTGTTCTCATAAGCTTTCGTGGCGATAAAACGGAAGAGTTTATCGATGAAAGCGAGGCCTTCTTGGGAACCGTAACGATGGTTGCACCAGATGAGAAGGTCTTGCAGTCCCATGACACCGAGACCGATGCGTCTTTCCCCGAGGGCTTGTTCGCGGTTCTCTTCGAGGAAGTAGTGGGTCTTGTCGATGACATTGTCTTGGAGCCTTATGGCGGTGGCGATGGTCTGTTCCAGCTTGTCGTAGTCGACCTCTCTTTTCTCATGGTCGACCATGTTCGCAAGGTTCAAGGCCGCAAGATTGCAGACGGAATGCGGCGCCAGGGGTTGTTCTCCGCAAGGGTTCGTGCAGACGACCTTCTGGCCGTAGCCGACGGCGTTCGTCTCCTTGTTGGCGTTGTCGATGAAGAATATGCCGGGTTCCGCGGAATAGGTGGCACAGATGTTGATGAGGTTCCAAAGGTCCTTGGCTTTGAGCGTATAATGCACTTTGGTGCGCTGACCCAAGGCTTCCCACTCCCGGACATCGCCGACTTCTTGCCATCTGTCATCGTAGAAGCGTTTCTCTTCTTCGTCATAGGAGTCGATGTCGGGGAACTTGAGCTCGAAATCTTCATCCTTCTCGA
>PUKL01000093.1 GCA_003552275.1 Mollicutes bacterium | reverse complement strand
CCGTGCGTGTCGCCCACGACGAGGATGTCTCCCGCCTTCAGGGTTCCCTGTTGGACGAGGAGGGTCGCCACGGGGCCGCGCCCCTTGTCGAGCTCGCTCTCGATGACGACGCCCTTGGCGCTTCTGTCGGGGTTCGCCTTGAACTCTTCGATTTCGGCGGTGAGCAGGATCATCTCGATGAGCTGGTCGACACCTTCGCCGGAGAGGGCGCTCATCTCGACGAAGATGGTCTCGCCGCCCCATTCTTCGGGGAGAAGTTCAAGGTCGGCGAGCTCTTGTTTGACCTTGTCGGGGTTGGCGCCGGGGAGGTCCATCTTGTTCACGGCGACGATGATGGGGCACTCCGCCGCTTTGGCGTGGTCGACGGCCTCGCGGGTCTGCGGCATGACACCGTCATCCGCGGCGACGACGAGCACGGCGATGTCGGTCACACTTGCGCCCCGGGCCCGCATCTGGGTGAACGCGGCGTGTCCCGGGGTGTCGATGAAGGTGATGGACTTGTCTTCTTTCGTCCGGTAGCGGTAGGCGCCGATGTGTTGGGTGATGCCGCCGGCTTCGCCTTCGACGACGCGGGCGTTTCTGATGGTGTCGAGCAGGGTCGTCTTGCCGTGGTCGACATGACCCATGACCGTGACGACGGGGGGACGGAGTTCGAGATTCTTCTCGTCCTCTTCCTCTTCGAGCTCCTCGAAGCGGCTCTCGTCGTTGGCGCTATCCTCGACGACCTCTTTGTTGTAGTCGGCGGCGATGAGTTCGACGGTCTCTAGTTCGAGGGCGTCGTTCCTACCCGCCATGACCCCGGCGGCCATCGCCTTCTTGATGATGACGGTGACTTTCACACCGATCTGGTCGGCCAGTTCGACGACGGTCAGACCCGGCTTGTAGGTGACGGGGCCCTTTTTGATTTGGGGTTTCGCCGGACGTCGGTCCGGTCTCTTTCCTCTTTTTTTTCTCGGTTGTCTTCTTGCCATGGTGCACACCTCTTTCTCTTGGGTCTAACGCTCGAACGCACGGAGAATGTCCTTGTCGACAAGAGCGCAGACCTTTATGTTCTCTCTACCGACCGCCTCCGAGAGTTCTTGCGAGGAGAATTCCTCGTGGAGGGGAATCCGGTAGTGATCGGTCTTGGATCTGATTTTCTTGTGGAGATTCTCGCCGGCGTCACGGGCCAAGAAGATGCGCATCGGCGTTTCTTTCCGGATGGTGCGGAGCGTCATGTCCGTACCGATGACGACTGACCCCTTCCGCATGGCGAGGCCGAGAAGGCCCAATATGTCAGTCTTTTTTTCCATCCTCGATCACCGCGAGAATCTCGTCATAGACGCCTTCGGGCACTTTCACGCCGAAAGCGCGGTCGAGGGCATGTTTCTTGCGGGCGGCTTCGACGGTCTTTGCGTCCCTTTTGACATAGGCGCCGCGACCGTGGGCCTTGCCGGTCTCATCGACCTTGATTTCGCCCTCTTTGTTTCTGACGATGCGCAACAGTTCTTCTTTCGGGAGACGCTCCCTCGTCACGACACACTGCCGCAAGGGGATCTTACGCTTCTTCTTCATCCGTTTCCCCCTCCTCGTGCAAGGGTGTGTAGTTGATGCCCAGCTCTTCGGCATCGGCGACGGATTTGATGTCTATCTTCCATCCGCTCGATTGAGCGGCGAGGCGGACGTTCTGGCCTTTGGAACCGATGGCGCCGGTGAAGTCTTCGTCCTTGACGATGACGACGGCGGTCTTTTCCCGTTTGTCGGGGTTGATGGCGACGACCTTGGCCGGAGCGAGTGAGTTCTCGATGAGTTCTTGGGGATCGTCGCTCCAACGGTAGAAACTGATCTTCTCCCCCTGCAGGGATTCTTCGACCTCTCGTTTGCGTTTCGACTCCCTGCCGAGACAGGCGCCCACGGGATCGACGTTCTCGTCATGCGAATACACGGCGATCTTGGAGCGGCGGCCGGCATCACGGGCGAGCCCCATGATCTCGACGGTGCCGTCCATGATCTCGGGGACGTTTTGTTCGATGAGGCGCTTGACGAGATTGCGGTCGGTGCGCGAGACATAGACTTTCGGACCCTTGGGGGTCATCTCGACCTTGGTGATGTAGACTTTGATCTTGGCACCGACACGGACGGTGTCCGATTGCAGGAGCTCCTTGCGGGGCAGGCTCGTGATGAGATCGTGTCCGAGGTCGAGGGTGACGAAATCCTTGTCGCGGTTCATGGCGATGATCTCGGCGTTCACCATCTCGTTCTCGCGCTCTTTGAAGATGTCGTAGACTTTCTCACGTTCGAGTTGTTTGAGTCCTTGTTTGAGGATCTGCTTGGCGCTCATGGCGGCGTTTCTGCCGAAATCGGCGGGGGTGACGTTGATGGTGATGTCGTCGCCCGGCTTGACGCGGCGCTTGTGTTTTTTGGCTTCTTCGAGACTCATCTGGTGTTTGTGTTCGGGCTCGCCCTCGACGACTTCATAGTCGGCATACACGCCGATCGTGTATTTTTCCTCGTCGAAAACGACGCGGACGTTGTCGCGGTTGTCGTATTCTTTCTTATAGGCGTTCAAGAGTCCGTGTTCGATGATGGCCATGACCTTCTCCTTGTCGAGGCCGCGTTGACGGATGAGCTCGTCCAACGCATCGAAAAACGCTTTTCTTTGCATGATGATTCCTCCTAGAAATCGATCGCCAGACGGATTTTTTCGATGTCGGCGATAAAGAATGTCGTGGTCTTGCCTTGTTTGTCCTTGATGGTGATGCTGGTCTCGGTGACTTCGACGAGATGGCCTTCCATCTCCTGCTCGACGGTCTTCACGTGGATGTAACGGCCTTGGGCGCGGCGGATCTCTTCGAGGTCGCGCAGTGGGTGTTCCGCGCCGGCGGAGGTCACTTCGAGCATGTAGGCCCCCTCAAAGGGGTCGATGTCGTCCAAAAAGGCCGAGAGATGTTCGCTCACGCGGACACAATCATCGATGGAGACGGGTGCTTCGTCATCGATTTTCACCGACAGCACCTTGTCCTTTCCTCTGGGACCGATCGTCATGTCATAGAGGTGAAAGCCCAGTCGCTCGACTTCCTTGCGGATCTTCTCTTTCAGTTCTTCCATGGTATTTGCCTCCCACTGGCATAAAAAGAGTGGGATTCGACCCACTCGTCTAACACATATGTCAAGATTATTCTATCACAGTGGGCGGGATATGGCAAGCCCTAGTCCCGGAAAGGTCCCTTGCGAGAGCCGTGAAGGTGATGCATGAGAATGCTGCCGGCGACGGCCACATTCAGGCTCTCGACCGACTCGGTGGGGATGTGTGCTTTGTGGTGGGCGGCGGCGAGGGCCGTTTGTGAGAGGCCCCCGCCCTCGTTGCCGAGGACGAGTACGAAAGGCGGTTGCGGCCTTGCGGACAATGCCGCGGTTTCATCGGAGCTCGCGGCCACGACCACATGATCGGGATATGATGCGCAAAAATCTTCAAGAGGCATCTCTTGGAGATTGAGGTCGAAGATCGCGCCTTGGGTCGCGCGGAGCACTTTGGGGCTGAAGAAATCGGCCGCACGGTCACCGACGACGGAACGGAAGCCGAAGGCGAGCGCGCTCCTGAGCAGCGTGCCGACATTGCCGGGGTCCTGGATGTGTTCCAAGAAGAGCACGCGGTCGCCGGGAGGGGAGAATGCGGGGAAGCGGGCGACGGCGACGACTTCGGGAAGGGAGGAGAGGTCGGTGAGACTTTTCATCACTCTCTCGCTGATAGACACCGCTTCCAAAAAAGCGCCTTTTTCTTCACCGAGGACGAACACCTCCTCGACAAGGTCTTTCGCCATGGCCGCCCGGACGAGGTTCTCTCCTTCGAGGAGCATCTTTCTTTCGGCTTGGCGGTGCTTCTTCTTGGTGAGTTTCCGGGCGGCTTTGACCCGGTCATTCTGCAAAGAGTCGATCATGGGGGATGTCTCCTTCCTCGATAGCTTCCAAGACGCTGAAACCCGCCGTCGAAAGTCGTATGCCGCTTTCTTTGTCGACGGTGAGGGTCACCATCTTCTGCAGGGCCGCGGCGATGAGGGTTTGATGGTCGAAGAGGCCTTCATAACGCCTGGCGTAATAGTCGCGGGGATTCGTGACGGGACTTTTCGGCACATACACCTGACAACAATCCTCGTGCGGACGGATGGAGACCTCAAATGTGTTGATCCTCTCGGCGATGCGGATGATTTCTTCCTTGTCGTAGGTGACGAGGGGGCGGAGGATCGGCCGCGTGGCCGCATGGTCCGTGACATGCAGGCTCATGAGGGTCTGGCTCGCGACCTGACCCACGCTCTCGCCCGTGACGAGGACGGGGATGCGGCGGTGGGCCGCCACTTTGTCGGCGATGCGCACCATCATCCTTCGCAAAATCGCGATGTGATAGGGCTCGGGGACGTTTTGCAGGATGGCCTCATGGACGGAAAAGAGCGGGAAGATGTGGAGGACGACCCGGTCTTTCTTGGCATAGACCGCGAGACGCTCACAGAGTTCGATCGCCTTGTCGACACTCTCGATGGGCGTCATCGGTGTCGATTCGAAATGGATGTACTCGGTCTCGATGCCCTTCTTTTGGGACAAGAATCCGGCGACGGCCGAATCGATGCCGCCCGAAAGCAACATCAACCCCTTGCCCATGGAGCCCACGGGGAACCCGCCGAGGCCTTCGATCTTGCCGCAATAGAGATAGGCGCCCTCGGCGCGGATCTCCACATGCAGGGTGTAGTCGGGATTATGCACGTCGGCTTCGAGGAGGTCCATCTTGGG
>PUKL01000090.1 GCA_003552275.1 Mollicutes bacterium | reverse complement strand
TCTATGGCGCGACCATCTTCCCCCACAACATCAACCTGGGGATGATGAACGAGGCCGCCTTGATGGAAAGGATCGGGGAAGCGACCACCCTGGAGATGCAGGCCACGGGGATCCATTGGAATTTCGCGCCGGCCGTGAGCGTGGCCCGAGACATCCGCTGGGGAAGGACCTACGAATCCTTCGGTGAAGATCCCTCGATCCATGAAAACCTCGTCGAAGCCTACATCCGTGGTTTGCAATCGCATGAAGGCATCGCCACCGCCAAACACTTCGTCGCCGACGGTGGGACCGAAGGCGGCATCGATCAAGGCGATGCCCGTCTCAGTGAAGAAAAAATCCGTGCTATCCACCTTCCGCCCTTCTTGCAGGCGATCGACGCCGGTGTGGACACGATCATGGTGTCTTTCAGCTCGATCGAAGGCGTGAAGATGCATGCGAGCCATTACTGGCTCACCACCGTCCTGAAAGAGGAACTCGGTTTCGCAGGCCTCGTCTTGAGCGATTGGAACGCGACCTTCCAACTCGACGGCGATTTCCGGACCCAACTCGTGAGTGCCGTCAATGCCGGTGTGGACATGTTGATGCTGCCCTATGACTGGAAGGATGCCCACTACGCCTTGCTCGATGCCGTTGACAGGGGTCTCATCACACAAGAACGCATCGATGATGCGGTGCGCCGCATCTTGACGGTGAAATACGAGAACGGACTATTCGCGGAACCTCTCCGCCGGGTGGACCCCAAGGAGCACTTCGCCACCGATGCGCACAAAGCCTTGGCGCGGGAAGCCGCCCGGAAGTCGTTCGTGCTTTTGGAAAACGATGACGTCCTGCCGCTCACGGGCACGGAGAAGATCCACGTCATGGGTCCGGCCGCCGACCATGTCGGCTATCTCGCGGGCGGATGGACCACCCATTGGCAAGGGAACCCGGATCCCCGCCTCGGAACGGGACGTTCGATTCTCGAAGCCATCGCCAAGCGCTTGGCGGAAGAAGAAGGTCGACTCGTCAATAGTATCGAAGCGGCGGACACGGTGCTTGTCGTCTTCACGGAACTGCCTTATGCGGAAGGATACGGCGACACCGACCAACCCACCCTGTTCGACGGGTTGGCCCATCCCGAAAACATAGATGCATATGATGAGGCGCTCCGGGCCGAAGCGTTAGGAAAAACCGTCATCGGTGTCATCGTGAGCGGTCGCCCGTTGGTCCTCCCCGATTCAATGAATGCCTTCGACGCTCTCATCGCGGTGTTCTTGCCGGGGACGGAAGGGGGCAACGCTTTGAGCGATGTCCTCTACGGCGACCACGGATTCTCCGGGAGACTCTCTTTCACCTGGCCCGCCTCGCTCGCGTATTTTGATAATCCCGAAGACCATATCCTGTATCCTTTCGGATACGGGTTGGAATATGAAGAATGAGGAGATACCCGAATCATGAAAAAAAGACCCTATCTTGACGATGTGCGTGTCAGTCGCTTGGGCTTCGGGGCTTGGCCCTTGGGAAACACGGCCCACGGCAAGACCATGACCGAAGAAGAAGGCGTCGCGCTCGTGAGAGAGGCAATCAAGAAAGGCATCAACTTCTTCGATACCGCCCCGAACTACGCGGGGGGAAGAAGCGAGACGATCCTGGGCCGTGCTGTGGAAGGAATCCGGGACAAGGTTGTCATCAACACCAAGTTCGGTCATCATCCCGACGGCCGCATCGATTTCGGCGAAGAGAGGATCATGCCTTCGCTAGAAGGAAGCATGAAGCGTCTCCGGACCGACTATCTCGACTCGGTGATCCTGCACAATCCCGGCATGGATGTCTTGCGAGGTGAAACCGGACATTTCGCCATCTTGGATTCTTTGCGGGCGCAAGGCATCATCAAGGGCTATGGGGCGAGCATCGACACCAAAGAGGAGATTGAAGCCGTCTTGGCCCAAGACGGGGTCGGCATCATCGAGTTGCTCTATAATGTCTTCTTTCAAGCGACGAGACCCCTATTGGAAAAAATCAAAGAAAGAGGCGTCGCTCTCATCATCAAAGTGCCGCTCGATTCCGGCTGGCTCACGGGAAAATACGACAAGGATTCCACTTTCACAGACATCCGCTCCCGTTGGACGAAAGAGGACAAGCAACGAAGACACGATCTGGTCGAAAGGCTGAAAGCCCTGGTCGGAGACGATGATCTCACCCCGCATGCGATGGGTTTTCTTTGGTCCTACGATGCGATCACGACGGTCATCCCCGGCATCCGCAACCGGGAACAGTTGGAAAAACACATCGCCGCGACCGAGGCCGACTTCCCGGTGGAGCGCAAGAAAGCATTCGAGGACTTTTACGACAAGCACATCGCGAAGAATCCGCTGCCATGGTGACAAAGATGCACGAGACATCATGGATACATGGTGTTTCGTTATCATCCGCGGAAAAGCATGGAGATTGCATGGCCCGATCATGTGCTTTGCGGCCGAGCTTCGGCATTGTTCGCATATGTTGAATGAAGGAGACCGGAACCTATGATCACAGTGTATGATTTGCGGAAAGTGCAAGATGACGAGGCAATCAAAGACGTACAGACCCACTTTGGTGCCCCTCTGAATGTGGTGGCCCTCGATGATGCATCGTTGCAAGCATGCAAAGGGTGTTGGGACTGCTGGTTGAAGACACCCGGGCGTTGTGTGATAGAAGACGGCATGGCCGAACACTACGGGGACTATATGAAAAGCGACAAGGTCGTCTTACTCATGGACACCGCCCAAGGGTTCATCGACCACAAGGCGAAAGCCTTCATCGACCGCACGATCCCCCACTACCACCCTCACATCGCACTTGTCAAGGGTGAATGCCGCCATAAGGAAAGATATGAGAACTACCCCGACCTCTTTTTCCATTTCGAGAGTGCTCGTCTCACGGAACAAGAAGAAGAAATCATCGTCCGCTATCTCGCCCGGACGGCGGACCATTTCCGCTCCGACGGTTATCGTTTCTTCGCCGGGGAAGAGCCCAAGACGGTCAAACTCAAGCCCAAAAAGCCCATGCGGCGGACGACCCCCTTTGAAAACGTGGAGAAAGACGCCCGTTGGGTCATCTACATGGGCTCTCCCCGGCTTTCCAGGAGCAACTCCGCTTTGATACTCGACCATGTCGCCGAAAGCCTCGGCGACCGTGTCGAAGTGCGCGATTTGAAGAAAACCGACCAATGGCCGACATGGGCGAAAGCCTTCCCGAAAGAGAAGCATGTGCTCTTTTTCCTGCCGCTCTATGTACACGCCATGCCTTCGCATGTCATGCACTTCATCGAAGGGCTCGAGCCCTCAGAAGGCAACATCGCCTTCTTCATCCAGTCGGGGTTCCCCGAAAGCGCTCAGTCCCATTATCTGGAAGGCTATTTCGAGCGGTTGTCCTCGCGTCTTGGAAGACGTTACGCCGGGACCGCGATCAAGGGCGGCGTCGAGGGTTTGCAGTACCGCCCCCAAGATCAACAGGAGAAGATGATCGCCCCGATGCGCGCCGCCATCGAGCACCTTGTCAAAGAAGGTCACTACCGCCAAGACCACATCAAGGCGTTGGCCAGACCCGTCCGTTTCCGGGGCGTGGTGCGACTCATCGTCAAGAGAGTCTTCAAACGGGGCGGGGTGAACAACTTCTGGGATCAGCTCCTGCAGAAGAACGACGCTTATGAGAAGCGGGACGATCGTCCCTACGAACAAGCCGCCACGGATTGAGAATACGGCACCCATCAAATAGTAGAAAAAAGAATGAACCGGAAGAAGACCCTGTGATATTCGATTTCAAAGAGGGACACGCACACAAGTTACATCGAAAAGAGCGGATATACAGACGGTGATTGACACAAGGACCGTTTAGACGGGTTTGTGTATCAGTTAATCTTTCTACAGTCAGAAACCGTTGATCAAGGTAGAGTACACGGGTCATATATATCATCATTGCATGATGTGGTCATGGAAACCAAGTTAGTCACGAAATAGTTCATCTCAAGCCATAAGTGAGGATTATGACATGATCTTTTCGATTATCGTCTTCTTGTGCACGGGATTGGTTATATACATGGGCGTGTATCACGGGGTCCCCGGGCTCATGGCGAAGGGTATGGCGAAAATCCATGCTTTTTGGCTTGTTTTATGGGCGCCCGTTTTTTTGTTGGTGCCGATCTCTTTGCTCCACTACGTGATCGCCGAAGGGGGAGACCTCCGTTGGCAAGCCTTGCAGGAAAGATATCTCCTGCATTCGCCTGATGGGCTCCATTATGTATGGGTCGTCGTGGCCATCGTCTTCACCTTGGTCGTGGAAGAGAGCTTGCAGCCGATCAGCCGCTATCTCGCGAAAAAGCGTCTCTTGGCCCCGCCGGATTATCTCCCCGCCCCGTTCAATCCCTTGAAGAGATTCACGTTTCCGCCCACAACGTTTTTCGATGTCGAACTCAAAGGGAACTATAAACTCCTGGCGGTCTTCATACCACTACACCTTTTGGCCATGATCAGTGAAGAGATCATGTGGCGCGGCTACATCCTGCCTCTGCAGATGGAAGTGTTCGGGAATGTCGCCTGGCTCGTCAATGGATTGATGTGGGCGTTTCTTGTGCACATGTGTCTCAAGTGGCATTTCGTGGCGATGTTGCCGGGGATGTTGGTCGTGCCGTTCATCGCCCAGTTGACGGGATCGACAATCGCCGCGTTCTATGTCCACGCCATACCCAATGCCTTGTTATGGATTGTACTTTTCTTCGGGGTACGCAATAAAGGGGGAAAGTCGAGGATCAT
>PUKL01000131.1 GCA_003552275.1 Mollicutes bacterium | reverse complement strand
TTACAATATCTGCATTTACCATTACCAGTCCCTGCTTCTATTCGCACAGAGGATAAACTTTTATCAACCCCGCAAGCAGAGAGCCCTCTACCAACTCTTAATACATCGGTCACCCATTGTGACGAGTGTGACTGAGGGTGAACCCACCGAAGTCTACGATTTTCACGAACCTTTAACCAACTGGGGCGTAGTAGAGGGGTTCACTGCGCATAATTGCGGCGAACAACCCCTGTTACCTTATGAAGCGTGTGTATTGGGTTCAGTTAATTTAGCCAAAATGGTTAATATGGGTACCGTCAATTGGGAGTTGTTACAACACACAGTAGAAGTTGCAGTGCGGTTTCTGGATGATGTAATCGACGTCAACGTCTACCCGCTCCCTGAAGTTAAGGAAGCCTCCCAGCGCACCCGGAAGATCGGACTGGGAGTAATGGGCTTTGCGGAAATGCTTATCCGTCTCAATGTCAAGTACGATTCCTCAGCTGGGTTGGAGTGGGCTGAAAAGGTCTCTGCATTTGTGAATAACGTCGCATTGGCCACCAGTCGGGGGTTGGCCAAAGAACGCGGGCCCTACCCCGCCTGTGAGGAAGATGTACCTGTACGCAACGCCACACGTACTACTGTCGCGCCCACGGGTAGTATCTCCTTCATAGCGGGGACTAGTGGTGGTATTGAACCCTTCTATGACCTAGAATACACTCGCGAAGATACTAAGACGAGCTTCGCGCTGAATGAGGAACTCAGACAGGAAGCCGACCCAGAAGTGTTGGTAGGAGCCTTGGATATAGATCCGGAATGGCACGTGCGGATGCTGGCCGCATGGCAAGAAAATGTAGATAACGCCGTATCTAAGACTATTAACCTGCCGCACGACGCCACCCGCAAATCCGTTGCCCACGCCATCGAATTAGCCCACGAGCTGGGTTGCAAAGGTGTTACTGTCTACCGCGATGGAAGCCGAGAACGGCAGATGGTAAAGGTTAAGGCCCCCGAACGCACGCAGACGTTGGAGGGCCGCACCATGAAGTACGCTACAGGTTGCGGACGGATTCTCTTAACCCTCAACACCGACACTGCAGGGAACCCAGTGGAGGTTATTATCAATGACGACGCCACTGGTGGGTGCACCATATTGACGGAGGCAGTGGGGCGGTTAATTAGCCGCAGTCTGCGAGCCGGGGTCGACATTCAAGAGATAGTCTCCCAGCTACAGAAGACCCATTCCTGTCCATCGACGATGTATCGTAAGGGCCAAAATACCAATATACAGGGGCGAAGCTGTCCCGATATCATCGGAAAGGCTCTCGGAGGTATTCAGAAACAACAGGAGGTGTGTCCGGAGTGCGGAAGCGAGCTAGAATACAGTGAAGGGTGCCACAATTGTCCCGAGTGTGGGTATGGGGGGTGTAACTAATGGGGGTGGGAAGTAAACATCTGAACCGTCTAACTGGGACCTCGATCCCGAATTTGCTCACGAAAAGTTCTCACACTATATTAGAGATTGAAGGGAGGGGACTATGAAGAAACACATCGTAGACCGACTCAAACGACAGGTGGGGCGCCAGTTGAGCAGGTCGGAAATTGAAACCCTCGTGAGGGAGGCAGAAATGGAATTGTTGTGTAGCCACCGGAAGGGGCGCGGTTACTGTAAGGTGGAAGGACAGTACACCAACATGAACCACCACTGCAAGGAATTTGAACGAGACAAGGGGAGGTGTGGTAATGTACCTGAGAGAAATAGACGATATGGGGCGCGTGGTAATTCCCAATGAGGTGCGGAAAGTGCTCAAGCTGGAGGAGGGTACCCCGATGGAACTACACGTGCAAGCCGATACCAAGGAACTACTGCTCAAAAGGAGTAGACGAGAGGATGGACAACAAACGACGTAGGCGCATTTATTGGTTCCTATCTAAAAAGAAAGGGGCACGCCAACGTGAATCAGAACCAGTTCGACGAACTCTTAAACGAACTGCTCGACAAAGAGGATCAAATCCTCCGGAGCAAGGGTAAAGAATATGCACAGGACACAGACCGTTTACAGAATTTCCGAGAACGGGCCCACTTCGAAGGACGCACCCTGAGCGAAGTAGCATTGGGCGATATGATGAAACACATTCAGAGCATCAAAAAAGCAGTGCAAGACGGCCAGATTGAGGAGTGGCGGTATACCAACAAAAACGGCGGTGAAGGACTAAAACAACGGTTCGTCGACGCCCGCAATTATCTAGCGTTATTAATGGCGTGTATTGAAGAAGAGCACCACCAACATGGGGCCACGCAGAAGCCCGAAGGGTCTAGGTTCCTGTTCTGGAATGGCCGAGAAGGGCGGGTAGTCAGGTCTGAGGGTGGGGGTCTGTGCATGGAAATGGATAAGACTGAGGCGCTGCTGCCATATGACGAAAGTTACGTTCAAGTGTGGTTGTAATGGGTAGCAACCGGGTGCTATTTGACGAATGTGA
This sequence comes from Mollicutes bacterium, assembly GCA_003552275.1. GTDB lineage: Bacteria > Bacillota_I > Bacilli_A > Izemoplasmatales > Izemoplasmataceae > T1SED10-81. Next base: position 2,320 of record PUKL01000131.1, on the reverse strand, counting down.
TGATCCCACTGCGGCAGGCTGGGCTGCACTGGCACTGTGCATAATTACGGATTGCTCGGTTCGAAAGTCCCACGAACAGCTTGGAATACACATCAACGACGGGTGGGGACATAGCAAAAGGCGGTGGGGGGCCAATGAGCCGTGTGATCGCAACAATTTTGAGGGGTCAGGCGCGCTTAGACGGTCTTCGCCCCCCACTTAGACACCACCTTGAAGATATTTCGAAATAGGGAACGGATGTTTGAAAAGAGCAAAGTGCTTGAAATGACGGGAAGAGTGGTTTCTGGTCCATATATATTAGGTGACAAATCTGCCGTCATGACGGGAACGAAATATATGTCGTCCATATATAATGGTATCCGGTCCATATCTATTATAATGGTTGTACTACAAGCATTCTCGTCCCCGTCATGACGCTTCTCATGCCCAGTGGGGGGCTTCATACTTGATTGCGTATTTGTATAGTCCACAGAGACCGCAACGACGGGGCCCGCGGGGTCCCCACCAAATGGTTGTACTACAACCCCAAGGGGAAGAGTGTCTGTAGTACAACCATTATATGGGTATATGAATACACACAGGGGTAAAAAACCCCCACGAGGGGTTGTTTTTACCCCGTGTGCATATTCAAGAATACCACTCCAGCGATAGGGAAATAGATATGGTGTAGTACAACCACTATTGAAATGTACCGTAACGACGGCAGGTTTCCATGGTGGGGTGGTTGTACTACAAGCGGCTATAATAGGGGTGTGTAGTACAACAATTATATATGAGGTGAACAGTGATGACCTGTGAAGGATATTGGTATTGTCAGTACAAACGGAAGCAAACACTAGGAATAGAGCCCGGGAAGTTGCAACCAATCCAGAAGTTCGAATTGCACACCCTACAAGGCGATCCATGGCACCACTGGGCGGGAGTGTTGGTAACACCTGTGCTCGGTGAAGGGTACATGTACTATTGTGAAGAGTGTAAAGGGTTTATTACTTTCCCAACTGTCAAAGCAGATGGGACTCTAGAGAAATTGAAGTGTCCAGGGGTGAAGGAAATGCAGGTGCGCTTCGATGCAGACCGCACCCTAAAGGTTCCCGACCGCAAGTGCACGGCCGAGTACGACTTCCAAAAGGCCAAAGGGGCCACATTTGTACACTGCGAGACCAGTAAAGTAACGCTATGTGAAGACTGTTTCAAACACGTGCTCCAGTCCATAACAGGTGGTAGAAGCGGTCAAGGAACCCGGCGCCAGAAGCAATACAAGAAAGACTACCAGGAACAAAACGAAGAAATTCTGTACGAGTATTTGGCCACCGGAGAGTGCTCGGTGTGCGGAGAGGACCAACACCACAAATTGGTAGCAGTTACCACCGACAAAAGTCCCAGTGGAACCGCAGGCAGCTGGAAACGAACAGTGCGGCCCGAGACCTTCAAGGAGAAACTGCAGACCACCCGGTTAGTGTGTCGGTCCTGTTTGCCAAATTTAAACAAGAAATCTTGACAAAACATGCCTTTGTATGTTATAATGGAAATAGAGGTGGTCTATATGCCTTCAAAATATAGCGCCGAAGAAAAACAAAAAGCTCTTGCTATGGCAAAGGCGACTACTATCCGGGAAGCGGCTGAAGCGACGGGGGTCAGACCCGGCACCATCAAACGTTGGAGATACGAACGCAGGAAAGAACGAGGCGAAGAAATTAAATCTCCCGAACTCGAACCCGGACCACCTTCCAAAAAGTTGGAAGAGATATCACGAGAAGCAACGGAACGGGCCAAAGAAGATATCGCAGTGCACATCGCAGAGGTTGGTAAAGAACTGGCCGAACGGCTGCTACAAACGACTGAAGAAGCCCGCCTGGAGCTGTTAAGGGCCATCAAAGAAGGTCGGGATGACGACGAGGCCAATTCTGCTTGGGTGCGGGCCGTGACCGGAGCCATGAATTACTGCATTAAGACTAAAAATGAATTGGCAGGTGGCACCAACAAGGGTGTGAATGTGAATGTTACCCAACAAACAAATGTCCCCCAATCTCCCGAAGAAAGCCGGAACCGCCTCCTGCGCAGAATTAATAGCGTCTCTGCCGCAGAATCTACAGGAGAAGGCGATCCAGGAAGTAATGGCGGACCTCGGAGTTGATGAAGAGGGGCTACTGTACCATTGGCCGTTTTGGGCTAGACCGAAACAGCTCCCACCCGCGCACCGAGATTGGTTCTGCTGGCTCATTCGGTCCGGGCGGGGATTTGGCAAGACCCGCTCTGGGGCCGAATGGGTGCGGCAAAAAGTTTACGAGGGGTACCGCCGTATAGCCATTGTTGGCCAGAC
>PUKL01000071.1 GCA_003552275.1 Mollicutes bacterium | reverse complement strand
TGTTGTGTTGTATCCGGATTCATTTTCGCTTGATGAAGAACATGGCTCCCGCGAAACCGGCGGTCAAGACGACGGCGCCGGTGACGAGGCCGATCACCAACGCACCGAATCCGCTCGGCTCTCGGACTTCGATGGTGATGAGGTCGTTCACGACATGGATCGGGGTCCCGTCGGGCAGATTCGAGGCGAAGGTCGCCATGACATGAGCGGTGCCTTCATTTTCGGCGCCGGTAATCCGCCCCTTTTCATCGATGGTGATCCCCGTGCCACCGTCGTTCACAAGCTCGAAAGCGGGATGATAGCGATAGGTGTCGCCTCGCGGAGTGCCGATATAGGCGGGAATGGTCATGGTGTCCGCGTCTTCGGTGAGGGTGTAGGTGAACGTGGTGTCCTCGAAGATGAGGCGGTTCCAAGTGTCGGAAAGATGATGGGTGTAGTCCGTCGTGATTCCGTCCACGCCGTAGAGATAGTATTGATAGACCTGGGCTTCGTTGTTGATGGTCCAGGGCCACGTGGTGATGCCGCGATGGCGGAGCGCATCCGTGAGGTCGTCACGGACGCCGCTGAATTGTGGGTTGTAAGTGGCGTTCATGGGTACCACGGTGGTGAGAACGTTCATGATGGAGACATCGAGATTGCCCGAACTCACCAGGCCGCTGTTCAGATAGCCGTTGGACACTTCGGGATAGATTTCGTTGAGATACTCGATGTTGTGGGCACCGAAGGCGATGAAGGCCGACTGGTCGTAGATATCGTACTCCTCGATGATATCGACCATGAGCTCGAGCGGCAGTTCATCGTTCGTCTTGATGTCGATGAAGATGGGCGCATCCGTCTCCTGCAGGGCTTCGAAGTATTCTTGGAGGGTCGGTATGCGGGCGTTCTCGTATTCGCCGACGGGACAGTTGAGCGTCAATTCACGCAACACTTCGAGAGGGGTGTTGGCGATGACATGATTGCCGTCGGTCGTCCGGTTGGTGGAAGCATCGTGCATGAGGACAATCTCGAGATTCAAGGTCATGTGGACGTCCATCTCGACGATGTCGGCTCCCTTTTCCACGGCGAGCAGAGCACTCTCGATGCTGTTTTCGGGGCCGAGTGTGGGCAGTCCCCGGTGGCCGATGACGAGCGGGCGACGCGTATATGCGTTCTCGGGGAAGGTGGCGAGAATGTCGAAAGCGGCCGTGAAGTCACCGGTCACAATCCCGTGGGCACCGCTCAGGATGGCTTGATGCTGACTGATTGGATCATCCTCGTCCGTCAATGCCCAGACACTCATGACCCGTTTGTGGAGATAACGGAATGTCTCTTGGTCGAGCAGTCTCGCCGGCAGCAAGGCCACGGTCGCTTGCGCACGATTCGTCTCCTTGCGGATTTCCAGCAGGTCATCCGTGGTGAGATGGTCGACTCCGGTATCGAAATCGAAGACGAGGACCCCCCGGATCAAATCGAATGTGTCCCGGGCCGCTAGGATGACTTCGGGCTCGTCGCTGAAGAGGAAGACATCGCGGATGCGGTGGAAGCGGAAACTCTCGGCGAGTTCCTCGGCCACCTCGATTTCATTGGTGTGGAAAGCGGGAATCAGTTTCCCGTCCACGGCGACGAGAGCCTCGAAAGGACTCATCATGACCTCTCCGTCCGTGTCCACGACGTTTCCGTCTTCATCGAGGGTGAACACGGCCGTGGCCGGGCGTGTCTCGCCCAGCATGCGGTCGAGATGGTCGGCATCTTCGACCCGGGACACGACGGTGGGGGGCGCTACGAGACCGGTGTCCACTTCGTAGATGTCGGGAACGGCGGTGAATTCATGTTGTTCCTCGACGATGTAATCGACCGGTAAGGTGATACGGATGTTGTCGTAATAGGCATCGGAACCGTTGGCTTGCACGCCGATCCGGCCCCGGTTGAACTCTAAGGCGTTCTCATAGGTGATCAATTCCTGTCCGTCGATGGATTCGACGACGGTGGTACCGAAGACATCGATTTTCAGCCTGTACATCTTGTCTCCGTCGAGTTCCTCATCGAAAGAGGTCGTCGCCGGGACATTCCAGGATCCATCGATTCTTTTGGCGAACTCGACGCCGTTGTGGGCCGTTGCATCTTTTCTGATCGCCATCTGGAAGTAGTTCTCGGTGCTGTAGCGGAACATGACCGACGCCCAACGACTGGCGTTGTCGGCTTCATCGATGGTGAAATCGGTCTCGATGATGTAGTTGGAGAAGCTTTCCAAGTAGGAAGGAAAGAGGACGATGGCCGTGCTGCTCGATGCACTCAGCCAAAGACGTTCGTCCTTGATGGCGGCCGCGCCGGTGACCCTTTGATAACCTCCCGGCAGGGGGCCGTCGGCCATACCGCTGAAGTCCTCTTCATAAAGGACATACTCATCGGCATCGGCCGTCTTCGCGATGATTGTGACGGTGAGTTGGCGATTGTCATGGATGACATTGACAGAAAAGGCGCCTTCATCGCGGACGATGAGTGTCTCGTCGGCAATATCCAGTTCGTCGGCCACGGTCGTGAGCGTGGCTTCATGCATACGGATGGTCCCAAACGGACCTTCGATCTCGACATTCGTCATGTCGACCTCTTCATCCACATCGACGAGCAGGACACTCCGTGTCTCGGTCACGCGGATGAGTCCTTCCTCTTCTTCTTGAGCGCTCAGGGTCTGATAGCCGCTTCTCACTCCTGTGACGATGAGCGCAAGGGCGAGAACGAGTGCGAACTGCAAAATTCTTTTCATGGGATTCACCTCTGCTCGATTTGGGAAATCGTTTTCCCAGACGGATAAAAATTTTATCCCGGCAACCGGGTGGGAAAACGTTTTCTCATGTTGGAAAAAATAAATGTTACCGTTTTTTGGGGTAACGCCATTTTGGGATGTTCACTCTTTCATCATAGCAACTGCCAGGAGGCCTGTCAACTCGAAATTTCGAGGTGACTCAGCCTCTGCCCGTAGATTGGCGCTTGACAAGTTCCACGGGGACTTTGGTGATTTCTTTTCGCTTCGGACGTCTTTCTTCGATCGCCGACAAGAGTCTTTCGGCGGCGAGACGGCCGATTTTTTCCTTGTTCTGACGGATCGTGGAGAGGGACGGGGTGAAATGTTTGGCGAATTTGATGTCGTCATAGCCCATGACCATGATGTCTTCCGGAACACGGAGGCGTTTCGATTCGAGAGCGCGGACGATTCCGAACGCGAGTTCGTCACTGCCGGCGAGAATGAGTTCGGGCGGCCGCGCGACCTTTTTTAGATGTTTCAGAGTCGCGTTGTAGCCGCTAGTGAAGCCGAAGCCTTCGGCAATCTCGACAGCCTCGTCGGGAAGCGGGAGACCTCTTTCTTCCATCTCGCGGCTGAAGGCCGCCGCCCGCTCGGCGAAACCTCGGGACGATGTCGGACCGGTGATGTGGGTTATATGTTCGCAGCCTAGGTTTTCGGCATGGTCCAAGGCTAGACGGACACCCTCTTTGTCGTCGCTGATGACGGATTGGAGATTGTCCATGACGATGTCCGTGCTCACACACGGGATCTCGCTCTGCACCACTTCTTGGATGTTGGGGTTGTTGATGTTGCCCATGACGATCAAGACGCCGTCGACCTTTTTGTTCCGGCACCATTGGTAATAGGTGAGTTCGTTCTCTCCCACCCGACTCACGATGAAGACGATTTCGTAGCCTCTCTCTTCGACAGCCGTCTTGAAGCTTTGGAGGATGCTGGCGAAGAACGGGTGTTCGAGTCCCACATGGGAGATGTCGGAAAAGATCACCCCGATGGTGAAACTGAGCCGCGATTTCAAGATGCGCGCGTTCGCACTCGCCACATACCCGTGCTTCTTGACATATTCTTTGACGCGTTTGCGTGTCTTGTCGCCGACACGGCCGGAGTTGTTGACGACCTTCGAGACGGTGCCCGGAGAAAGACCGAGAGCCTCGGCGACATCTTTGATTGTCATTTTCTTCATAGCTTGGTCACCCTTCCACATGAAAACGGTGTTCCTGCGGTTCTTCTCTCAATACGGGGAGTCTCGCTTTCAACGGGAATGCCCGAAACGATCCCCCGTGCTTTCGATTTCGTGGGAGTTTCTCCCTTTCGGTACCCATAGTAACATAAAACAGGAAAAAGAGAAAACGTTTTCCCAAAGACCCCCGAAAAAATCTCCCTTGCGGAAGATCGGCGGTCGATCAATCGGCAAAGTCGGTGAGGGGCGGAAACTCCGAGATGGGCCCTTCTCCATAGTAGTAATGCGTCCCCGATATGTAGTTGCTCTGCTGCTTGGTGGAAGGGAAGTCATATTCACGACGGAAATGGATTTCCAAGAGTCTTCCGTCACGATACTTGATCTCCACCATGGCATTTTCGTTGTCGGGAAGCTCTTTGACGCTCGGGTCGATCCCTCTGAGGATCAATGCCGAACCTTCGGTGTGAAAACGGGGTTCTTGCAACGACAACGCCAGCTCGACGAGTTCCTCATTGGTGCGGATGGCGTTTTTTGCCAACCCTGTGTGCGCATCGAAGAAAGACGCGATGCCGCCGGGCGTGCAGATATCTGTGGCAAGAGGCGTCCGCTTCATCGTGCGGGTGTCATAGAGCCCTTCCGGGGTCGCTTTCAACATGTAGTCCTCTTGGAGGTAGGGGATTTGCGAACTCGTCACGAATTGGAGGGTGATCGCCTCACAGGCGACGATTTCGGCCATCTCGATCGTGTCACTTCGCACGGAGCCCACCTGATCCGCCCGGTTGACCAGATACTTGTCGGCGTTGATGGTCAAACCGTGGAAAACCTCTTGGAGTGTCGTGGTGTCCGTCCTTGGCACATCGACACCACGGAAGGTGCAAGCGGAAAGAAGGAACAC
>PUKL01000105.1 GCA_003552275.1 Mollicutes bacterium | reverse complement strand
CTACCTTTCCAACTACTATGTCAACCAAAGAATCCACACGCGATTCATGATGACACCGCAGAAATTCGAACAATCATTACAGGTAACTTAAGTTTGTGTAAATAAAAGTGTTGCAGTTCCCGCCAACTTCAATTCAAAGGAGGTCAACATACTTTTTCCGGATTGTTATATACAAACAAAGAAAATAGTAGAATTGGTTAAGAAGTTGAGTCATAACAGCCACAATGTGTATATTGTGCCTTTGAGCAAATCAAATCATGCTATTTATATATGTGATATCCCCATACTTTCGGCTAAATTGTATGCAGGTTTGGAGTATCATAAAGGATGTAACAGCAAACAACAAAACAATCAAGGGCTGACTCTAGTGATGGATAGAAACAGGAACATGAGGGATGTAGCTCTGTTACCAGGTGATATGAGCAAATATTTAGTAGAAGATATCTACAATCAACATACCAATAATGAATGTAAGACAAAAGTTAGTATGGTGACTCCCCATCATGGCGGAGACATTGATTCACAACATAATTCAAGCAGATTTGTGTTTGAAGGAAAGAAAACCATAATGAGTTTTCAGTCCTTAAATAACTACAAACATCCATCACATGAAACAATAGGTATATTGCTGAACAGCGGCTTTATGATTGATTTCACAGGCAACATCCCGGTTGGTCATTATAAAACCCTATAGCTCTATAGCTTTACATTAAATATCAATTCAATTGTAGAGTATTATGAGGTACTAATGAGCTAACCTTGAAGCTTTCATATGTTTGCACGTATGGCTGCGGATTGAACAATAGTTGTCAATCATAAAGCTACATGTATTATCTAACAGAAACTCATATTTTAATATGACTAGTATTAGTCAATTCTCTATCCTGAGACGTGTTATAGAAAAATGGCTTTTATTGCTGATGAAGAGCTTAAAATAGGATTCAGGATAGAGCGATCATTTGATTTTGCTTAGTTCAAGGATTCACTTTATGTATTGATAATTGTACTCTGCGTTGGCAATCTCTATAATTCTGGAATTGCACTTTTGTTTTCTATAAACAACTTTCACATTACATAAACATCAATAGCATCATCGATTCTCTGAGCCGGGACTTGCATGCTTTTGTCATTCAAGCCAACAATTCGACCTATGGCGACAGCAGAATGACCCAACCGACGAAGACTCTCCTCAAGGATATTCTGACAGTGAGTGGTGGCATAAACCACACGGCATTGGTGGGAAAATTGAACATCTCCCGCTTGCAGTGTGAGCGGAAGTTCACTATACTGACATTGGAAGAAGAGCGCACATTCAAACTCCCTTCACCATCAACCATGGAAAAATTCAGTTTCAATGATTGTACACGAAAATCAGATCCAAAAGAAGGAGATTGAGTTCGTGTCTATGCCAAATGCGTTTACCAAATACTTCCAAATAGTCGTCTTCGATGTCGAAACCACGGGGTTCGATTATCGCCAAGATGAAATCATCGATTTCGGCGCCGTAGTCTTAGAGCCATCAGAAGACGGGTTTCTAATCGTGGAAGAAATCAATCATCTGGTGAAGACCTTCAAACCCATAGAAGCGAAGATCACGGAGTTGACCGGTATCATGGAAGAAATGGTGATGACCGGTATTTCACCCCAAGAATTGGCTCGAATCATCCAAAGACTCTTTACACCCGACACGCTTTTTGTGGCCTACAATCTCCAGTTCGACATCTCTTTTGTGGATGACCACATGCGGAGATATGCCGAGAACTTCCCCTTCTCCAGCGACATCCTGGACCTCATGGTCGTATACAAGGACAACCATGACTATCCCCATCGCTTGGAAAACGCCCTGAGCCATTACGGCATCCAGATCGAACATGCCCACAGGGCCTTTGATGACGCCCTGGCGACGGCAAAACTCCTGAAAGCCCTCTCCGAAGAGACGGATACTTGTTCCTACATCAATCATATCGGCTACCATGAGAAGTACGGTCTCAAAGGTGTGACCTTCGACCATGTCCGCTATCATCCCCAATCATATATGAAGGGTTCTTTGCGCGAGAGGATCCGCAAAGAATCAAAGAAGGCCCCTCATCGTCAATGAGAAGACACGATGAGCAAAAAGACGTATATCCGGAAACTGGAATCCATACACATCCTCCGCTAGAGACACTCTCTTAGCATCCGGGCAATTGACCGCTCAAAAAGGCAATAAAGACTAAATTGAATAGTTTTCAATCTGGTGGACACTTTCTTTCTTCTTCCTTCCGCATCGCCCGCTTGGCGGGTATCGAGCGATGCAAGAAGAGCGGGCAAGCTTTTGTATAGCGCTTTCTTATCGACAAACACCTTGCAAACGCTGGTGTTTGTTGGTATGATTTATATACAGGAAGCGCCATTTATTGCCGATTGTTCTTGAGAAACAGCGGCAAAGCCTTCGGCAAGAGACGCGAAACCGATGAACCCATGGCGCTTCGGGAACGATCGAAAAACTAGGTGAAACGTTCCATTTCGGGGGCTAAACCCTCGAAACGGCGCACAATTAAACTCTTGAATAATGCAAATTCTTCATGTATAATGGGAATAGCATTAACAATGCGCCGTTTTACGTTGGGGAGGAGGGATGTCGTTTTCGCACATGAATTTGTAGGAAATGGACAACGATGAGTCGCTTTCCTAAGAGAACGTAAGACGCATTGTAATGTCATGTTTTGTGCAACACATTGGGTAACACCACGAATTGTGGACAAAAATACAACACAAAAAAAGGAGGTAGAAGGGTGCGGAACATTGCACCCGGGATTGTATGACGAAAGTGAAAAGGTTTCTGATTTTGTCCGTCATGGTCTTCCTGCTCTTCGCAGCCGCAGCATGTGCTGGCGAAGAAGGACCTGAAGGACCCGCAGGACCTGAAGGACCCGAAGGGCCCGCAGGACCCGCAGGACCTGAAGGACCCACCGGACCCACCGGACCCCAAGGACCCACCGGGCCCGAAGGACCTGCCGGTGAAGATGGAGAAGATGGAGTGGACGGCCGCGAGGTTGAACTCCAGACTTCTGACACCCACATCCAATGGCGCTATGAAGGTGAAACCGAATGGTTGAACCTCTTGCCGCTGGAAGCTATCACCGGTGAAGCAGGAGAAGACGGAGAAGACGGCATAGACGGCCGCGAGGTCGAACTCAATGTCGTCGACGGCGAACTGTTCTGGCGCTATGTTGGTGATGAAGAATGGCAAGAGCTTGTTGACCTCCATGAACTCATCACTATAGTCGAGCCGGATCCGGAAGCCATTGTAGGCGTCTTCACGATTTTCCAAATCAAGGACGAGAAAACACTCATCACAGAAGCCGGTGACGCGTTCGAATTTGCCGAGGACGTAAGACTCTTCAAAGCCGATGGAACTCTGGAAAAATACGGCATTGAAGATGTTGCCACTCATTTGAACACGGGCAACATTGTAACCGGCATGGAACTGGATTACCAAGGTAAGATTGCATCGCTCCGCTATGCCAGCAACAACACAGAAATCGTCAGCACCGACGATGATGTTGCTGAAATTCTCGTAGCCACTCCTCCTGCCATTGAGATCGCTTATGGCACGACAGTCGAAGACGTTCTCGATGTCATCGAATCAAAAGAGGGATTCGATCAAGATTATCTCATCTTTGATGACGAGGACAAAGAAGTAGAAGAGGGCGAAATCGGCATCGGCTACTATCTCAAGGTCATTGCTGAGGATGGCGTAGAAAACGCCGACTATGAATTCGAGTTGACTGACGTACCTCTGCCCAATCTTGTCATCCATGAAGACTATGATGGTGAGAATGTCGTAGCTGTCGACAATGAAAAATTCGAAATTTGGGTACGTCCCGACACACCTGTAGCCTATGTTGATCAACCTGGAGTACTTGACATGGATGGAGATTACGTAGACTACTACGATATTGATGGAGACTTCTACAACTCTGAACTCGAGGCTAAAGGTGAACCCAACTTCTTTACCGGCGACAAGGTCCATATAACCTTCGACGCTTATGAAGAACTTGAACGGATTTATGTCGTCCGCGTAGTCGAAAGCGACAATGTCGAACTGACGTATCTTGAAGGCGAAGCTATCACTGAAGTGGATAACACCACTGTCCACGTTGAATGGTATGCAGACCTCCAAGATCTCCTTGACGCTATCGATGAAGAAGCAATCAAGACCTACACTTGGTACTATGATGGCGAAGAGATGGAATTCGATGCTGGTGTATTCGAAGGCATTGATGATCCTGACAATGGTTACATTCTCGACCCCGGCAATGACCATCTCATCAGAGAGATCTATGCTGATCTGACACTCACTGTCACTGCTCAAGACGGTGAAACCGAAGCGACATACTCTTTCACTCCTGTTGACAGCGACCAAACTGATATCGAAATCGCTGAAGACCAAGACGTGCATGTCACAGCCGTTAACAATACCGATAAAGAGATTAACGTTCGTTATGACTTGACCGTTGACGGTCTTGAAGCCGGCTTGGCAAAAGTCGACGAATCGCCTCTCGGTGACATTGCTGTCTATGACGCTGACGGTGATGAGAGAACCGGCCGTCTCTACACTGGCGACACTGTCGTTATCACTTCTGCCGACGGTGAAGTAGAAGCTTCTTACACCATCTTTGTCAATGCAGCTTCCACTGATACACCGTTGACAATCAAAGATGCCGAAGATCGCGATGTAATCGTCGAGATCGATGGTAATGACATCAAAGTCCTTATCGAGAGAGTAACCGGCACCAAAACAACCCTCTCGCAAGTATGGGGCGAAATCATCCGCGATACCGGTGTCTACGAGACCGGATTCGTCTCCGCTGTTGAAGCCGGATACTATGACAACGGTGAT
>PUKL01000039.1 GCA_003552275.1 Mollicutes bacterium | reverse complement strand
CTTCCAACCAATAGTCCGCGTGGATCTCTTTCGCCAGAAGTCGCAGTTCGGTCTCTTCATCCATGTCCGGATCGACTTCATGGACGGGGTGGATGTCCTTATCCTCGGTGATGTCTTTGTACTCTCCATCCCAGCCGATGAAGATGTGGCCGAGTCTCTCGGGCTCTTCGGGCGGCGTGGCATCGTCGCCGTGGGCCACCGTCTCCTTTTTCACCACCAATCCGTCGGCATCATGGAAGACGACCGTATAGGTCTTTTTCTCATATTCCGCATGGATTTCTTTTTCTGCCGTGATATCGGTGTAAGCATCACTCCAGCCGAGAAAGACATGTCCTTCTTTCTCGGGGTCCTCGGGCGGGGAGGCGTCCTCGCCTTGAAGGACTTTCTCGTCATGGAGGAGCGTCCCGTCATGGTCGAAGAACTCCACGAGATACGCTTTCGCCAACCAGACGACGAATGTGGTCTCCATGTTTTCGTGGCGGACGGTGATCTCGTGTTCTCCCGCTTCTTGCAGTCTTTGCGCATCCTCGGCAGAAAGCATGCTCTCGTCCAAGGGGAGCGTCTTTTCACTGCCGTCGTCCAGGGAGAGGACCAGCCGGACGTCTTTCAAGTCGAATTCCGTAAGCGCAAAGGTGTCTTCGATGCTCGCTTGGTCCACTGCCAGTTCTACAGGCTCGGGCTCGTCATCTTCACAAGCAAAGAGCACGAGGGCGAGCAATAATACAATCGAAAGCTTGATGATCATTTTGTAGCGATTCATACTATCCCCTTCCTTTGTTTATTGTTTTTTTAGCGGATCCGCACCGGCGACACAACCTGCCGCCGCCTTGTCTCTGTGACGGTGCGGGTGTCCATTGAACATGGAAAAGCCCTCTTCCCGCAAGTGTGAGTCGTTTCTTGCAAGCGGGGAGAGGGCTTTGACAAATCATGTGTTCGTGGGTGTTGAGGTCGGGATTGATGAACGGTGCTCGTCTTGCAAGAGAGACTCCTCATGACCAACGAGAATCCTTGTATCCATTTTTACGAGTTGGTTCTTCCCGGTCTCACCGACCCAGGATAAGCTGTCTCAATCCGCTCCGTGTTCGCTCAAGGGGCGGATGTTGTCGGCCATGTCCAGCCATTGTTCATCACTCTTGTAGTCTAGGACGAGCTCGTCCGGCACAAAGATCTCCAGGTCTTCGTTCGTGTTGTCGAAAGATTGAGGCCACCGGAAGAGGACCTCTTCGTGAAGGATGACAAGCGTCTCGAAATCCTTGGTGTGTTGGAAAGCCCCTTCACCGACGCCCCAGATGTTCTCGTGCAGGGTGAGTGTTTCTAAAGCGGAGAACCGAAACATCGTTCCGGGAATGAAATCGAGTGCGGAGGGAAGGTCGATGGTCGCGATGCCGCTTCTGCTGAAGACACCTGTCCCTATGATCTCATCACTGTCGGGCAGGATGACGGTCTCGAGATAGGGGTTGGAGAAAGCGATGTTCTCGATGGTGTGCACACCGTCGGGAACGACGATCTTTGTGAGTTCATCACTCATGAAAGGGGTCCCGCCGTTTTCCGGGGGCATCAGGTTGTAGAAAGCGCCGCGATGGATGATGCGCAGCGAGTCGGGAAGGTGGACATCCTTGAGGTTTCGTGCTCTGCTGAAGGCGAAGGCGCCGAGCTCTTCCAGACCCTCGGGCAGGATGGCTTCTTCGATGAATTCGTCCGCCATGAGCACAAAGCCCATATAGGTGCCGAAGAAGGCATAGGGTGCATCGATATCACCATCCATCTCATATCCGTCTTCCCTTCCGAAATAGTGGCCGTATGTATCATAGGTGAATCGCATCCAAATCCCCACGGCATCCGGCACGCTCACAACCGCATCGCCCATCAAGAGGTTCCACTTTGTGGCGGGCACTTCCAGAAGCATCTCGCCTTCTTCATCTTCGATGCTGATGGCATTCAAGAAGATTTCGTCATTCTCTTCGCTCCTCAGGTCCATCTGCAGCCGACCGGTGAATCCGCCTTCGATGTCGAAAGAATGCACGCCCTCGGAGTCCGCGATGCCCTTGATCGGTCCGTCCTCTGCGAGACGGAAGACGATTTGCGCGTTGTCGGGGAGGCTTTCCACATCGACAGTGAGGCTCCCCCCCGCCAAGGCGTCCCAGTCGAAGTCATGTTCGTGTTCGAAACGAGCGTTCCCGTGGGCGTCTGTGATGCGGATGTCCATGTTCTCTCCCCCGTGACAGACCTGGAGGCCCTCACGGCACTCGCCCTCGAAGTTGACGAGCGTCCCTTCCCTGACATGGTCCATGTCATAGTCGGAGTGGGGGAAATAGAGACCGCTTTCGTCGTCATAGTCTTCATGGCGAGCGAATAGTTCAATCTCTTCATAGCGGTCATAATGACTGACGAAAGTCTCCAATAGCGGAATGCGGGAAGGAAGAGTGCTGTATGCCCTGGGCGCATCGAGGCGGTCCTTTGCGGGGGCGAGGACATAGGTCTCGTGCACCATGTCCAAGTCGAAAAGGAGGAGCCAGGCTTCCTTCTCTTCGTGGAACCATTCATACCTCCCCTCGTTCAAGCGCAATCTCGCCTCTTCCGGGTCGAAGATGCCTTCATAGAGAGCGATCAACGCTTCATTGGCGATGAGGGGGGAGTATTCGTCTTCTTCGTCGAGACGCCAAAGCACATGCTCGGCGTCTTGGTCGATCTCACCCGGCCCTTCTTCTTCCGGTGCACTGAGCAAAGCCAGATCGAGCACCTTGAGCCAGTCGGCTTCTTCATCGATGCGCATGGCGAGGTGTCCGTCCCTCTCTTCGACATCGGGCGCTTTTTCATCACGACAACCGCTGAGAACGAGACCGAGCACGAAAACGAGTGCCACCAAACCCCAAGACTTTTTCATGAGACGCCTCCATGTTTGTTTTTGGCCCTTTTCATCATGAAGTTTTGTCAAGGTTGTTTATATGCATACGAAAAAAGCAGGTCTTTAGTGCTGTGCGAATTCATTGTAGTCTAGTTCCGGAAAAAAGAACAGCGCGCATCTGTCGTAGTCTAAAAAACAAAAACAAAGTCCGGAAGGCACCGTAGTCTTCGCAGACACCCCGGTGTCGCCATGGCGGCGATGCGGCCGGCTCTCGCCGCTCGCGGAAAACGAGGCCCTTTGCTTGTTCATTTCCAAAGCCTCAAAACGGCGGCGGGTGGTATTCTTCGCCTTTGATCTTGGCGATGAGGCGGGCGATCCCGTTCCAGATGAATTTCACGATATATTGGAAGATGAGAATCACGAGGCCGACGAGGATGTAGAAGGCGAAGACATCCCGGATTTCGGGGGGAAAATCGAAAATAAAAAGCATAATCACCACCCACCCCATTCAGTGTGATATCGACCTTCGGGAAGAACGCCGATTGTGATGTTCAATTTTATTATACTTTATTAATTTTATTATTTCAATTATATTTATTCATTTATTTTCATTTTTTTTCAGTATCTGCAGTGTGATGGCGAAATCCGGCGAGGAACCATCATCGCGGCCGGCTCGCGTCTGAAGGGAAGCATTCTCCGAAAAGCGTATTCCCCGGACCTTTTCCTGCCTCTACCTCACGGCCGCCAAAAAATCCGGATGGCGAAAAGCCATCCGGATGCTAGGTTTTAGACTACTTCTTTCACAAGGCTATGACAAAGGCTCAGCGCGAATCGAACATCTCACGCAAACGGAAAGGACTGACTCCTGCGGAAGGCCGGAATCAGTTCTCTCTAGTAGAGCTCTGTTGGACTGTCATTTTCTGTCAAATTGTCGGGGGCGGCGCAAAAGCATCAACCGACTATTCATCCCTCTTCAGCGCCTGGGCCGAAGAATAATTTGGCGCCGATGACGTTGGCGCCATCATCCGCACTCGCGGTGATGACATCCTCAGAGTAGCGCGCAGATGTGCTTTTCGAGCGCTTCCGGGTTCCTCCTCGGGGAGAAACGCTTGACGGGATTGCCGTCTTTGTCGATGAGGAACTTCGTGAAGTTCCATTGCACGGGGCGCTTGAGGATCTTTCCCGTCGCTTGTGTGAGCCAGCGGAAAAGGGGGTGTGTGTTCTGTCCTTTCACCTCGATCTTTGAAAAGAGTGGGAAGCTGATGTTATAGAGGGCGGAACATTTCCCCAGGATCTCTTCGTGTTCATAAGGCTCCTGCTTGAAGGAGTTCGACGGGAATCCGAGCACGATGAAGTCCTGGTCGTCATATTTCCTGTAGAGCTCTTCAAAACCATCGAGTTGATAGGCGAATTCGCACTCCAAAGCGGTGTTGACGATGAGGACGACTTTACCTTCGTATTCGGAGAGCGTCTTTTTCTCACCATGGATGTCTTCGACTTCGAAATCATGTAGCGTCATGATCGTTTTCTCCTTTCTCGTATCCTCCATCATTTTACCACAAAGACTAAGAATTAACGAATAAATATGCTCGGCGCGGCGACCTGCAAATGTAGATATACAATAGATGTGAGACCTCGAGCTTGATAAATGAAAAGGTGATTCGTATCCTATAAGAGTAAAGCCAATTTACCTTAAGGAGGATACGAATCACATGTCCAGTCTACCACACAATGTCCGTTATTGTGAACATGATGTGAACACAAGATTTCATGCCTGTCGACTGTACAATAATCCGCAATACTCCCTACGAGACGTTATCCGCAAGTACAAGGTGTCCAAGGCTTCGCTATTGCGATGGATGAAGCGCTACGACGGCACCCGGGCATCCTTGGTCTCAAGGTCCAAGCGGCCGAAGACACCGCATCCCAACGCTCATAAGCCCCAAGAGATCCGAGACATCAAGAATCTTCTGCGGCGCAACCCCGACATCGGCCTCAGCGAGCTGTACGGCAAGCTCAAGAAGCACTACGCCTACACGAGGCATCCGGCTTCTCTCT
>PUKL01000044.1 GCA_003552275.1 Mollicutes bacterium | reverse complement strand
GTCCCCGGCGCCTACATGGTCGAGCGCGAAATCTCCAACGCCTGGAACAAGATCGTCTTCGATGACGTCAATCCCCGGATCGCTTTGGATGAAGCGGTGCGGGTCTCCAATCGCGAAATCATCTACCGGATGGAGGAATTCGGTTACGCTTGGCGGGGCGAGCCCGTCCGCGACTACCGGGTGCCGACCATCCAAAACATCGGCTATTGGCTGAAGGAGCATGATGACGATGACTAGGAGAATGAATCACCCCCTTTGGTTCCTCATGCCCTATATTCTACTATTCGTGGCCTTCATCATCGTCCCGGTGGCGATCGCTTTCGGCCTTTCTTTCACCTATTTCAACACGGTCGAAACCCCTGAATGGGTGGGATTGCGCAATTACATCGAACTTCTGACCCGGGACGAGGTGTTCATGCAACATGTATTGCCGAACACGATCAAGTTCGCTTTCATCGTGGGGCCCGTGGGCTATTTTTTGAGTTTCCTTCTGGCCTGGGTGCTCGCCCAGATTCCCCATCTGCCCAGGACCATCTTCGCCATCATCCTCTACAGCCCCTCCATGACGGCGGGAATCGCCATGGCCGTCGTCTGGACGGTGCTCTTCTCGGGTGACCACGCGGGCTACCTCAACGCGATGCTTCTGAACTGGGGCTTCATCAGTGAGCCGATCCAGTTCTTGATCTCGCCCGACCATCTCATGAACATCATGATCGTCGTCGCGCTCTGGGGGAGCATGGGCGTGGGCTTCTTGGCCATGCTCGCCGGTATATTGAACATCGACCAATCGCTCTATGAAGCCGCCTATATCGACGGTCTGCGCAACCGCTGGCAGGAAATCTTCTACATCACCATCCCCTCGATGAAACCGCAGATGCTCTTCGGGGCGGTCATGGCCGTCGTCGGCACCTTCCAAGTCGGCATGATCGGTGTGCAGTTGTCGGGGGCCAACCCCACGCCGCAATACGCTGGACAGCTTTTGGTGAACCATATCGAGGACTTCGGGTTCATCCGTTATC
The DNA here is from genome assembly GCA_003552275.1 of Mollicutes bacterium. GTDB lineage: Bacteria > Bacillota_I > Bacilli_A > Izemoplasmatales > Izemoplasmataceae > T1SED10-81. The sequence continues at coordinate 3,923 of PUKL01000044.1, read as the reverse complement.
TCATGGGGTACGCCTCCGCCGTCTCGGTGGTGCTGCTCATCATCATCTATTCCATCAGCAAGGTCACTTTCAACCTGCTGGGCGAGAAAGAGTAGGAGGGAGAAATCATGGCCAAATTCACGGGAATGAAAATCAATCCGAAACGCTTCCATAGAAGCCAGTTGAAATTCTTCATCATCCTCCTGCCGATGGCCGCGTTTGTGGCGTTGCCCATCCTTTTCATCATCAACCACGCTTTCAAGCCGTTGAATGAACTGTTCGCCTATCCGCCGCGTTTCTTTGTCAGACAACCCACCTTGCGGAACTTCAGCGACCTTGTCGACCTGGCCGCCCAATCGGGTGTGCCTTTCTCCCGTTATCTCTTCAACAGCCTCGTCGTGTCGGGCATCGGGGTCGTCTGCGCCATCCTTTTCACCTCGCTCGCGGCCTACGCCCTGTCGAAACTGAAATTCCGCGGCAAGAAGCTCCTTTTCGAAATCAACACGCTCGCCCTCATGTTCGTGCCGATCGCGGTGATGATCCCCCGCTACATCACCATCGCGAGACTGGGGCTCATCGACTCGTATTTCGGGCTCGCCTTGCCCTTGATCGCGATGCCCGTCGGTCTCTTCCTCGTCAAACAGTTCGTCGACCAGACACCCGACGAACTGATCGAGTCGGCGAAAATCGACGGGGCGAGCGAGATGCAGATATTCTTGCGCATCATCGTGCCCATCACCGCCCCGGCCATCGCCACGGTGGGCATCCTCGCTTTCCAGCTCATCTGGAATGATATCATCGGGCCCAACCTCTATGTCGACGACGAATCGATGAAGACGTTGCCTTTCTTCTTCCAGACGGTCGCCCAAGGCAACATCCCCGGCCAACAACACGCCAATCCCGTGGCCGGGCAAGGGGTCTTGGCCGCCGCCAGTTTGATTATGTTTGTGCCGAACATAATCATGTTCATCTGGCTCCAGAACAAGGTCATGAACACCATGGCCCATTCGGGGATCAAGTGACATGAGACTCCGTCTCGCGCTTGTCGCGCTCGCACTCCTCGCCTTCCTCGCTTTCGGCACCGAGGTCCGGGCGGAGACCGGCGTGCGCTATCCGACGTTCACGATGAGCAACGAGCGGCTCGTGCGCACACAGACCGCCTACATCCCCATCACCGCGACGGACAACATCCGCGGTGTCTCTTTGGAGGAACCGCACGACATCCACATCGACCGCGACAACAACATCTACATCGTGGCGACCGGTGACGAGGGGGGCAAGCTCATCACCTTCAACCTCGTCGATGAAGACGTGCGGGTCTTCGGGGAAGACTATCTCGTCAATCCCACGGGCGTCCATGTCAACGACCACGGCGACATGTTCGTCGCCGACCGGGACGGGGCGGTCGTCTATCGCTTGGACAGCGACGGCGACATCCTCATGGAATACCCCCGTCCGGATTCCCCGTTGTTCGGGGCGGACAGTTACCGGCCCCGCAAAGTCGTCGCCGACAACCGGGGCAATGTCTATGTGTTGAACCGCGGTACGAGGGGACTCGCCCAGTTCGGCCCGGAGGGCCAGTTTTTGGGCTATTTCGGTGCGAACACCATCACGCCGACCCTCCGGACCGTGTTGCAGCACACCTTCTTCACGCGTGAACAGCGCGAAAGGCTCTTCGCCATCACGCCCCCCGAAATCAGCAACATGACCATCGACCGCCGCGGCCTCATCCACACGGTGAGCCTCGGTGTCGAGAACCACGGGGTGAAACGGTTGAACATCTCGGGGGAGAATCTGTTGCCGGCGATGCACAACGCGCCCGATTTGGCCGATATCGCCGTCGGACCGATTGGCAACATCTACACGATCACCCGTTCGGGGATGATCTACGAATACGACCGGGAAGGGAATCTCCTCTTCGCTTTCGGCGGACAGGACGTGAGCAACCAGATCAGCGGTCTCCACAACGTGCCCACCGGCATCGCCGTGGACAGCGACTACAACATCTTCACCGTGGACCGCGCCTCGGGCGAGTTGCAGATCTTCGCCCCGACCGAGTTCGCCAATCTCGTGCACCTCGCCCTCACCACATACCAAGAGGGACGCTATCTCGAGAGCATGGAGCCTTGGCAAGAAGTGCTCCGCATGAACGATTTCTTCGACCTCGCCCACCAAGGCATGGGCAATGCCGCCTACAGTCTCGGTGAATACGAAGAAGCGCTCGAATCCTACCGGTTGGCGCATGATCGCGACGGTTACAGCGAAGCGTTCTGGGAAGTCCGAAACGAATGGTTGCTCGATCATGCCGGCGGTTTTTTCGTGGGCTTGTTCGTGTTCCTCTTCGTCTATGTCCTCAATCTCAAACTACGTTTCATGAAGACCGTGAAGCGACCCATCAAGACCGCTTTCCGCCGTCTGCGCGAAAAAAGTGCGGTTTTCGACGAGATGATGTATCTCTTCAGTTTCCTCCGTCATCCGTCCGATGCCACCTATGCCATCAAACGCGAAGAGAGGGTGGGCTATGTGCCGGCCACCATCCTCCTCGTCCTCTATTTCGTGGCCTATATCTTCTATATATACAACCTCAACTTCCTTTTCAATCCCCGGATCCTCACCGAGATCAACATGGCCGAGGAGATGGCGAGAGTGCTCCTGCCCATCGTGCTCTGGGTGTTCGCGAACTATCTCATCGGTTCCATCCGGGAAGGGGAGGGGCGTTTCAAGGACGTCTATGTCGCGAGCATTTTCTCTTTGGCACCGCTTTTCATCACTTTGCCCCTCCTGACGGTGTTTTCTTGGGGTCTCACCTACAACGAAGGCTTCTTGGTGGATTTCATCATGACCGTCGCTGTCATGGTGACCGCGATCTATTTCTTCTTCATGGTGAAAGAGGTCCATTTCTATTCCGTCAAGGAGACGGTGCAGTCGATTCTCATCTCGGCCTTCACGATGGCCTTGTTGGTGCTTGGGACTTTCATCGTCTATATCCTTTTGAACGAACTCGCCAGCCTCATCCGCGATATCTTCATGGAGGTGTTCTATCGTGTCTAAAATAACGAGGAAACTCATCCTCCTTTTGGTTCTTTGCACCTTCGCCATCGTCGTCATCCACGCGCAGAACGACTCCGATCCCGACACGCCGCCGCCCCCGGCCTTCTTCAACTACATCGAAGAAGAGAAGCTGGCCTCATCGCGGTTCACCCGTGAAGATGACGAACGAGAGCTGGATCCCGACCATTATATCCCGATCACCGAAGATGACGGACTCGTCCACGAGAATGAGCGGTTCCGCCTCTATGTCAATGAAGAGACCTTGAACTTCAAGACGGAGGACAAACGCACGGGATATGTCTGGTCGACAGCCATGGAGGATCCCGACGCCGGCCGTTACACCCCTCTCTTGCAAGGCGGTGTCGGCATCGAATACATCAACATCCGCCAAAACATGGCCCTGCGGGAAAACGTCGGCTTCCTCGACACGGAACACGAGCTCACCTTCCATTCCCTCGCTGACGGCATCGCCGTCGATATCGAGATCGGCGGGTATTGCGCCACCAGGACTTGTGAGAATCTTTATGAGGGCTATCTCGAAGGACAATACACCCTCGAACAGATGGAAGCGGCCGGCTACACCCAGATCGGCCTCGATTTCCGTCTCGAAGTGCGACTCACGGAGGAGGGCCTTCACGCTCACATCCCCTATGAGAGCATCGCCGAACGCGGGATGGACAGGGTCGTCTTCTCCTCGATCATCCTCTTCCCCGCATTAGGCGCCACCGAGATGGACCATGTGCCGGGCTATATGTTCATCCCCGACGGCACGGGGGCCTTGATCCGCTACGAGGATAAACAAGACATGTTCAGAAGCCCCTACGAAGAGCGGTTCTACGGACAGAACATCGGCATTCGCACCGGACGCACCTCGGTGGCGAACTATCCGCTGT